>NZ_JBEXXO010000015.1:0-11696 GCF_040630435.1 Streptomyces sp. NPDC005803
GGCGCCCCCCCCCCCGGCCCCGGGCGGGGGCGCCGTCATGCGCGGGCCTGGAGAGGTCAGCAGCCGCCGCAGTTGTAGTACGTCACGTCCCAGTGGTTGCCCTCGTCCGCGTAGACGTTGCCGGAGCCGGACTGGTACTGGGGTGCGCCGTCACCGCGCAGGCCGATGTAACTGAAGACCCCGTGCACGTAGTTGGTGAGACAGGTGGTCTTGCCGAAGTCGAGCTTGTAGCCGTTCCAGTGCGAGTACGTGCCACTGGCGTGCCCGGTCTCGGTGCCGCCGGTGATGTTGAGCGCACAGCCCGTGGCGCTCTTGAGGGTCTGGGCCCCCTGGGCGGTCGGCAGGTTGAGCTGGTCGAAGGAGGTGCAGGTGGAGACGTTGCGGTTGGAGCAGCCGCCGGAGGACGACCAGGTGATGCCGGACGAACTGAATCGGGCGGTTGCCTGGCTGTGGGTGAGCTTGGTGACGGCGTAGGCGTCCGTCGTACTGGAGACGACACCGATTCCGGGGGCGAAGAGGACGCCCAGGACGAGGGCGAGTGCGGTCAGGACGGGGCGCAGCGTCATACGGGACACCATGAAGGACTCCTCCTGTGCATGACAAGGTGGGCAGGGAGATAGTGCCCGAGTTCTACGCGCGTCCGCCAGAGGGTCCTGCGGTGACGGTCACGTGAACACCCACCCTCCCCGGGCCGGCGCCCCACACCCTTCCGTAACAGTCGGGGTCACGGATGTTGAAATTTGAACAAGATAGGTCTACAGTGAATCTCGTTGAAGGTTAAACAACTCGGTCGAGCACCGCTCGATCACGTCCCGGAGGAGGAGCCATGGCTCTGTTCAACCGCAAGAACGACACCGCCCCCGCCGCCACCATCGCCGTCGACCCCGCCCTGGCCGCCCTCACCGGCGAGTACACGATCGACCCGGCCCACAGCAGCATCGGCTTCACCGTCCGCCACGCCATGGTCACCAACGTGCGGGGCTCCTTCGGCGAGTACGACGGCAGCCTGAAGCTGGACGGCAGCGACCCGGCCAACTCCACCGCCTCGATCGACGTCAAGATCGCCAGCGTGGACACCGGCATCGCCGACCGCGACGGCCACCTGGTCAGCGGCGACTTCTTCGACGCCGAGAAGTTCCCCCTCATGACGTTCCGCTCGACGACCGCCGAGCAGCTCGGCGGCGACACGTACCGCGTCACCGGTGACCTCACGATCAAGGACGTCACCCGTCCGCTCGCCATCGACCTGGAGTTCAACGGCTCCGCGACCGATGTGTACGGCAACGAGCGCGTCGGCTTCGAGGGCAGCGCGGACATCCTGCGGTCCGACTGGGGCCTGACGTGGAACGCGGCGCTGGAGACCGGCGGCGTGATGGTCAGCGACAAGGTCAAGCTGACCTTCGACATCTCGGCGATCAAGGCCGCACCGCAGGCCTGACCCCCGGGTACACCCCGCACCGAGCGCGCCCGCCTTCCACCCCTTCCGGGGAGGACGGCGGGCGCTCGCGTTTCCGGCGTGCGGCCCGGCGTCTTCGTCTTGCGACCCTACTCCCGAATATAGTACTTCTTATACATGAGCGAGCAGGTGCACAACAGGTTGGCGATGGTGCGCGCGGAGCGCAAGGTGTCGCGGCAGGCACTGGCCGAGGCGGTCGGCGCCCACTACCAGACCATCGGCTACATCGAGCGCGGGCAGTACAACCCGAGCCTCGATCTTGCGTTGCGCATCGCCGAGTTCTTCGGACTGCCGGTGGAGGCGCTGTTCTCGCTCCGGCCGTTCCGCCCGCTCACGGACGAGGTCTACGGGAGGAAGCAATGACCACCGGATCCGAGCCGCTGTCGTAGCCGGGCACCGCCCGCCGGACGTCAGAGCGGCTCGTGGTTGGCCCAGACGACCTTGTACGGGTACCGGGCCTGCCAGCGCCGGATGAGTTCCTCGCCTCCGGGGGCCATGAGCGAGGCGTTGAGCGCGTCGGGGCCGCTCACCCCGAACTGCACGATCGCGGTGGCGGCGAACACCGGGCTGTGGTCGTCGGCGGGCACGCGGATGTGGTGCTTCGCCGAGAACGTCTGGACCCGGCCGGCGCCGCGCATGAGTTGTTCGATGTCTTCGAGGAACTGATCCAGCTCTGATTCCGGAACGGGGTTGTCGAACGAGACGATCATCGTGTGGTGAATCATGAGTCAATCGAACCCCGGTGTACCGCATGAAGTCCAAGACCGATCGAGCCTGGATCGATAACCTGTGGGCATGGGTGATCTGGAGACGCGTGAGATCGAATACTTCGCCGCAGTCGCCGAGGAGCTGCATTTCGGCCGGGCCGCCGCACGCCTGTCCATCGCGCAGCCGGCGCTGTCGAAGGCGATTCAGCGGGTCGAGTCACGGCTCGGGGTCCAGTTGCTCGTGCGCTCCAGTCGTCACGTCTCGCTGACCCCGGCCGGGGAGGCGCTGCTGCACCACGGCCGCCACGCGCTCAACGCGGTGAGTGCCGCGGCCGAGGCCGCACGCCGGGCCGGCGCACCCGAAGCGCATCTACGGCTGGTGATCAAACCCGGCGGCGATGCCAACCTGCTGTCCGGCATCCTCGCCGCGTACGCCCGCCTGCCCGACGCCCGCCGGGTGGACGTTCTGTTCGGTGGGGCCACCGACCGCGCCGACCATGTGCGCGACGGCAGAGCCGACCTGGCGCTGCTGTACACGCCGTTCGACGACCTCGCGGGGCTGGACCACCGGACGCTGTTCGTCGAAGGACGCGTCGCGATCCTGCCGCGCGGACACCGGCTGGCCTCACGGGACGAACTGCGGATGGCCGATCTGGAGGGCGAGACGCTGCCTCGCTGGAAGGGAGTGCCCGATGGCGGAAGCGGGCCGGAGATCGTGGACGTGGCGCAGATGACCCAGCTGATCATGCTCGGGCGGACGATCGCGATCCTGCCCCGTTCGTCGGTCGAGCCCGCTCATCCGGGACTGGTCCACAAACCGGTGACCGACGCGCCGCCCAGCCGGATGGTCATCGCCTGGTCGCAGCTCGATCACCGGCCGCTCGTCGCCGCGTTCGTCGAAGCGGCGGTGTCCGCGGGCCGGGCCCGGCCGGGACCCGACGGCACCCAGGGGGTGAGCCCCGTCGGGTGACGTCGCCGGGGACGCCCGGCGCCCGGGGCCCTGCTGAGGGCAGCCGCCGCCGGGTGTGCCCGGGGCCCTTCTTGCCACGGGCGGTCGGGGCCACGGCTGCCGTTACGGCTCCCTCGCTCGCGCACGCCGTGACAGCGGGTCAGCGGGTCAGCGGGTCAGCGGGTCAGCGGGTCAGCCCATGCTCTTGGCGCCGTCGATCGACTCCCGGATGATGTCGGCGTGGCCGGCGTGCTGAGCGGTCTCCGTCATGATGTGCATCAGCACCCGGCGCGCCGACCACCGCGCGTCGCCCTCGTACCACGGGGCCTTGGGAAGCGGCTGGGTGGCGCCCAGGTCCGGCAGGGTGGCGACCAACTCGTCGGTACGCCGGGCCACTTCGGCGTAGTCGGCCAGCACGCCCGCCAGCGTCTCGCCGGGCTGCATCCGGAAGTCACCGGCCCGCCGCTCCCAGTCGGCCTCGGTCATCGCGGTGAAGTCCGGCATGGCCGACGGACCGTCCACGATGAAGTCCACCCAGCTCCGTTCGGCCGAGGCGACGTGCTTGACGAGACCGCCCAGACACAGCTCGCTCGCCGTGCTGCGCAGCCCGGCCTGCTCGTCGGTGAGGTCACGCGTGGTGAAGCGGAGGAAATGCCGGTGCTTGGCCAGGGCGTCCAGCAGATCGGCGCGCTCGCCGGTGACGTCCGGGGCGCCGGCCACGTCGCGGGGGGTGGTCTCGCTGACGGTCATGGATCACTGCTTCCTGTCGTCCCTGCTTGCCTGTCAAGGAACACCGTAGGAGCCCAATAGGTCAGATCACGACCTCAATTGAGCCTGCCCGGAACGCAGTTCGCCGCTGTCGGGACCTGGGCGAGCGACTGGTGGGGCGTCGGCGGGCACCCTTCCTGACCCGCACGGGGAGGCCTTCACTCCCGGTTCCCGGCGAAGGCCCACCCGTCGCGGCACGGCGCGGGAGCTCCCGCCGTCAGCGCCGGCGGACCTTCAGGGCGTTGTCGGTCCGGGTGGTCGGGTTCCCGTCCGGGTCGTTCTGGACGCGCTCGTGCTCCGCGCTGAGCAGGACGTCCCATTCCCCCTCGGGCAGTTCGAGGGAGGCGAGCACCTCGTCCGTGGTGGGGAGCTCCACGTCCGGGTGATCGTGCTCCCAGGACGGGAAGCCGGCGTGGCCGACGATCAGGAGCACGCCGCCGGGGGCGACCGCGGCGGCGGCCCGGCGCAGGATCCGCTCGCGCGGCAGGTCGCCCATGGAGTGCAGGAACTGCGCGGAGACCAGCTCGTACTCCCCCTCGGGGAACGAGACCCCGAGGTCGTGGAACTGCCAGTCGATCCGGTCGGCGACCCCCGCCTCGACCGCGTGCTCGGCGGCACGCCCCAGAGCGACGCGCGAGATGTCGGTGGCGGTGACCTGCCAGCCCCGGCGGGCGAGCCACACGGCGTCGGCCCCCTCGCCGCACCCGAGGTCCAGGGCGCGTCCCGGCGTCAGGTCCTCCACTTCACGGACGAGCGCGGTGTTGGGGTTGCCGCTCCAGATCCGGCGGCTCTCGCGGTAGCGCTCGTCCCAGAGTTCGGCGTCGGACGTCTTGGCCGCGTCGGAGGCGGTGCTGTCGGTTGTCATCGTGTCTCCTGCAGTCCGTGACGACGGTTTCCGAGGGTCTTCTCGCAGACCTGGCGCTCGGCCGCCGCCGAGAAGGGCGCGCGGCGGGCCTCGACCGCGCGGCGGGTGTCCTCGGCGACGAGGTCACCGTTGATGGCGGCACCGGCCTTCAGCCCCGCCGCGGCGGACCCGATGACCTGCTCCATCAGACTCGCGACATTACCGGCCACCCATACCCCGGGCACCTCGGTCGCCCCCGTCGGATCGGCCGCGATGTACGTGCCGAGGGTGTGGCCGCCCATCTCCAGCGGAGTGGGACGCAGACCGAGCCCGTCGAGCACCCCGGAGCGCGCGGTGAACCGCGGCTGGACCACGACGGCATCGCGCGGGACGACCCGGCCGCCGGCCAGCCGCACCCCGGTGAGACGGTCGCCGCTCACCTCCAGCCCGTCCACCTCCCCGTCCACGACGGCGATGCCCCGCGCGGCCAGCTGCTCGTACTCCTCGTCGCTCGGCTCGGGGGCGTCGTGGAGGAAGAGGGTGACATCGGCGCTCCACTGGCGCCACAGCAGCGCCTGGTGCACGGCCATCGGCGTCAGCGCCACGATGCCGATGGCCGTGTCCCGGACCTCCCAGCCGTGGCAGTACGGGCAGTGCAGCACGTCCTGCCCCCAGCGGTCGGCCAGGCCGGGGATCGGCGGCAGCTCGTCGACGAGCCCGGTGGTGACGAGGAGGCGACGCGCGGTGACAGCGGTCCCGTCCCCCCGTACGACCCGGAACCCGGCGCCGCCCGGCAGCTTCTCCGCCGCCGTGACCTCACCCTCGACGATCTCCGCCCCGTACCGGGCCGCTTCCTCACGGCCGATGGCCACCAGCTCCGAGGGCGGGGTGCCCTCGCGGCCCAGGTAGTTGTGCACGTGGGACGCGGGTGCGTTGCGCGGGCTGCCCGCGTCGATCACCAGCACCGAACGCCGGGCGCGCCCCAGGGCCAGCGCCCCGCTCAGGCCGGCGGCCCCGCCGCCGATGACCACCACGTCGTACGCCTGTGTCATGTCGCTCATGCGAAACACCTCCATCTGGGGAAGATGGTGCGCGCCGGACCTGGATTCGGCAAAGATCCTTGCCGAAACGGCAAACCGTCGCCGGACGACCTTGCCCGGGACGACCCTCCCCCTACGCCGCACGCACCGGCGAACGCCGAAACCGGCAGCAGCCCGCACGACCTTCGGCGTGGGTGGACCCTGCATGGACGGCGTCCTACAATCCCGACATGGCATCCGGAGGGGAACGCGGCGTCGAACTAGCGGAAGTCATCCGTCAGTTGAGGAGGGAACTCAAGACCGCTGCGGCCGAAGGCGCGGGGGCGGGCGAGGCTCTTCAGTTCGAGGTGGGGCCCGTGGAGATCGAGGCGACCGTCGCGATCTCACGCGAAGCCGGTGCCCATGGCAAAGTGCGGTTCTGGGTCGTCGAGGCAGGAGCCGACGGCAAGCTCGCCCGATCCGCGACCCAGCGGATCGCGCTCACTCTGCACCCCAAGGCGGTGGCGCAGGACGGCACGACGCGCTCTCCCCTGATCTCCGGTGACGAGATCGATGGCGAACGCTGAACCCTTAGGGCAGAAGGGCGGCAGATGGGATGATCCCGGACGTATCGCCGAGGTGATCGTCAGCCGCTCGGAGGGCAAGAATTCACGGGCATCCGGCTATCTCGTCGCCGACGGCAAGGTGTTGACCGCGTGGCATCCGCTCGAGAAGGCGTCCGCCGTCCAGGTCCGGTTCAACGCGGACCGGCAGGGCGAGGCCAAGTACGAGGCGTCGGTGGAGTGGTCGGACGACGAGACCGATGTAGCCGTGCTCGCCTTCACCCCGTCGGCCTGTGGCCCTTCCGCCTCCTCCCCTGGACCCGCGCCTCCCGGCCGGCACCCGGCCCCCGCGACGGCGCCCGCATCGTTCGGCTGCGTCAGCGAGAGTGCCGCACGAGTGGAATGCCTCGCCTTCGGCTTTCCGCTGTTCAAGCTCCGCGAGGGCGCCTACCGGGACCTGGAGGCCGCGGAGCTCACCTGCCTGCCGGTCGCCAATCGACGACAACGCACGCTCGACCTCAAGACCGTGCGGCCTCCCTCGCCGGACGACGATCCTCGCGGGGGGAAGACCGGACGGGATGGCGGGGACGGGTCGACGAACGCCGCGTACAAGCCGTGGGAAGGCATGTCGGGGGCAGCCGTCTTCAGTCGCGGGCGGATCATCGGCGTCGTCACCAGCCACTACGCCTCCGATGGCGGCGCCCTCACCGCGGCCCGGATCGACAGCCTCCAGGACCGGCTGCCCGCCGACGAACTGCTCCGGCTGGAGCAACTGCTGGGCTGTGGCGGACTGGGCGCCGGCGACTTGGTCGACGTCGGCCTGCCGGAGTTCCCCACAGGTGTCCGCACCCACCTGCAGATGCTCGCGAAAAGATTCAGTCATGACAAGTACCTGACGAGTGATCATATAACGTTCGTCAGCCCCGGTGAACACCACGACGCGGATCCGGACAAGCTCCTTGAACGGCTGGCGGCAGCTTCCGCACCAGGTTCCAGGTCACTGGGAGTGGTGCTCGTCGGCGCCGCGGGGACCGGCAAGACCCGTACCTGTTTCGAGGTGGCGGCCAGGGCCGACAGGCAAGGCTGGACCGTGCTGCACCTGGCGCCGAAGAAGCTCATCACGGCAGAGGAGCTGGCCAAGGTCGTAGGCGATCTGCACGCGCGGAACAGGGACGTCCTGCTCGTGCTCGACTACCTCGACGGCTATGAGCGCCTCGACCTCCACGAACTCGCGGAGGAAGTGCGGTCGGAGCCCACCTCCTCGGCCCGTCTGGCGGTTATCGGTTCGCTGCGCCCCGGAGCGGTACCGCGGGCCACCGGGCAGCTCCGGGTCCTCGACCAGGTGAAGGTCTCGCAGGAAGGAGAGCACCAGACCGCCGTCGCCACCCGGATCATCGAGGCCGTCGCCACGAAGGCCGTGACCGCATACGGCTCAGCGCGGCTCGCCGATGTCTGCGGACACCGCCCGGCACTCACCCTGCTGATCGCGCGCGCGATCGAGTCGCGCGTACGCGAACAGACGCATGGCGGACTGGACCTCTCGGGGCTGCGCAACCTCC
The DNA here is from genome assembly GCF_040630435.1 of Streptomyces sp. NPDC005803. Taxonomy (NCBI): domain Bacteria; kingdom Bacillati; phylum Actinomycetota; class Actinomycetes; order Kitasatosporales; family Streptomycetaceae; genus Streptomyces; species Streptomyces sp. NPDC005803. The sequence continues at coordinate 7,866 of NZ_JBEXXO010000015.1, forward strand.
GGGACCTGCAGTTCTGGCTGAAGGACCGCACCCTGGAGGACCTCGGGGACTCACCGACCGCACTCCTCGCCTCCGCCGTCGCAGCCGCCTCCTGCCCCCAGGAGAAGGAGGCGGTGCAGCGAGCCGTCGGCTCCTTCCTCGACCTGCACCAGGACCGCGGCTTCACGGCCGGCGGGATCGGCGTCGTCGGGCAGTTGTGCGCGCTCGGCTGGCTCCTCGGCTCGGAGGGCGACATGCTCGACGTCATCCACGACTTCGTGGCCGACGAACTTCTGCAACAGGCACTGCAACCGCGAGCGGGGCAGCTCCAAGCCGACGCCGCCACACGGATGTTCTCCGCCTTCCTCACCAGTACGTACACCTTCCGGCTCGCCGCCGACGCCGTACGGCGGTGGTCAGCCGACCTCGATCCGGCGGTGCGCGACGATGTGCGCCAAGTCTGCGAAGAGTGGCTCGCGAGCGGGGGCGGCCTCGCCGAACACATGGGGGGTGAGGCCGATCTCGAGGAGACCGGCCGGATTCTGCTGACCCTGTTGTCGGGGCCGCCTTGGCAGTCCGGGGTCATCGCGTCATGGGACTCGCTGGTGCGGCCCTGGCTCGAGAGGGCCGAAGCCGAGGCTCCGCGCCTGGCGGGCGGGCTGTTCACCCACTCGATCCGCAATACCTCCGACGCCGTTCCCGCACGTCTCTCGTCGGCCGCCCTGGAGTGGCAGGCGGGCAGGCGCCACCAGCTGCACGAAACCCGTCCGGTCCTCGAAGCCCTGCTCCGGGCGCCCGGCGTGCCGGCCGAGCACCTGGACAAGGCCGCGGAGGAGGCGGTGGAGTGGCTGCGACAGCCCGTCCTGAAGGGCGGGCTGTCGCTCGCCGGTGCGCTGCTGGCGCGCGACGACCTGTCCGAGGACCGCGTCGAGCAAGCAGTCGACAGCGGCCTCGGCGTGGTCCGCCGGCTCCTGCCGACGGCCGCCGCCGCTCACGTGCTGCGCGCGCTCCTCTCCGAGAACCTCGGAGGCGACCGGACCTCCGAAGCACCGAAGCTCGCTTTCGACTGGCTCAGACTCCATCCCGACGCCGACACGGCCTCCTTCGTCCTCCCCCCGCTGCTCAGACGTGAGGATCTGGACCAGGGCCGGACGAGGAGCATCATCGATCGCTCCCTCAATTGGCTGGAGGGGCATGCCACTTCCCCCCTTGCGTCATTCGTCCTGAGGGCTCTTCTCGGACACCCGGCGCTGCGGGGGAAGACGGCCGACACCGTTGTCGGCCTCGCCTGCTCGTGGCTCGCCGAGCACGGGGTCGAGCACGATGCGACGTTCGTGCTGAACCCCCTGCTCGCACGTGTTCCCACCGCCCCGGAGGGGATGTACGACGCCGTCGGTCCGGCCCTCGACTGGCTTGAGGTGCACAGCCGGTGCGAAGACGCGTACTTCGTGCTGCGGAGGCTGCTCGAGAAGAGGGAACTCCCCCAGGGGGCGGCCGGACGCGCCGCGGAGCACGCCCTGAGATGGCTGACCACGGGGCATCACGGCACGCAGGACGCCGCCAAGTCGGTACTCGGGCCTCTGCTCAAGCACCGCGGGCTGCCGGAGGCTGAGGAGCACTGTGCGGCCGGGGTCCGCTGGCTCGACTCCCCCGGCAACCTGGGCGGGGACGACGCGACCTTCGTCCTCCAGCCGCTGCTGGCTCATCCGAGGCTCGGCCCCCACAGCGAGGCGGCTTCCCGCCACGCTCTCACCTGGCTCAAGGGCCACCGCGAATCGCCGAACATCTCCTACGTGCTCCAGCATCTGCTTCCCGTCGGCGCCCGTATCGGCCGCACCGACCGCAGCGCCCCCGCCGACTCCGCCGGTGGTGGGGAAACCGATGCCGTCGATTACGCGCTCGCCTGGCTCAGCACGGGCACGCTCGGCACATCTCCCCAGGCACGCTTCGTGCTGGAACCCCTGCTCAAGCACCCGGCGGTCGGAACACGTGCCGCGCCGCTCGCCCTCACCTGGCTCGAAGAGCGCGACAACGGCCTGAGCGACACGGCTTCGTTCGTGCTGGAAGCTCTGCTGGTCCGCCCTGGTACGGCCGAGGCGCCCCGAGCCGACGCGCTCCGGTTCGCCCTCGACTGGCTGGACCTGCACCACGCTGCCGAGAACGCGCCCCGGATACTGAAACACCTGCCCGGTTACCGCGTGTCCGACCGGGAGCTCCGCCGGCGCACCGTGGAACGCGTACTGGAGTGTGCGGGCCACGGCCACACGGCGCTGACGAAGGACAGGCTCCCGGCCCTGTGCCGATTGGGGCTGGTGCCGCTTCCGTACGAGACGAGAGCCGCACTGGTGGACCTGGCGCTCGAGGAGGCGTGCAGCCGACAGCCGATGAGTTCGCAGGGGAAGAAAGTACTGCGCGCCATCCTTGCCCGGACGGATCTCGACCCGGAGCGTGCCGCCGCCGTCACAGCACTGGCACGGAAGTGGCTCGATGAGCAACAAGGGCTCTCGTCGTTCTCCGGGGCCGTTCTGGGGCCTCTCCTGGACCCGAGCCTCCCCGCTTCCGAACGAACCGAGCGCGCGGCCGTCGTGGGCGTGGCGCTCGCCTGGCTGGAGACGTACGCCGGGTCCCCGTACGCCGGCCACGTTCTGGCAGCGCTGCTCGAAGGGCCCGGCTTGACGCCGCCGCAGACGGAAGACTGCCTCATGAAGGCGGCCGACTGGCTGAGCAGGCGGGAGAACGTTGACGTGGCCATGGGCGACGAGCACACCGCCCGCCTGGCAGTGCTTCTCGGCCACGGGTAGCGGGCCAGGGACACGCAGCCGTACGGACGGCGTCCAGCAGTGCGACCCAGGAGGTCCGGCCCGCTTCCAGGACGGCCAGGACAGCGACGGGGAGGAGTGCGGCCGGGCGGCACGAGCAGGCGCCTGTTGCGGGCGCCGCGCCCGTCGACAGGTCAAAACAGCCGCTCGTCACTCGCCGGGGCAGCGGGCGCCGTCGCGAGTGGCCGCGAGGTGGATGCGGCGCGTCGGGATCTCGCCCTCGTACGCCTCGCGGACCGTGCAGGCGTCGACGCGGAACGCGGCGGTCTCGGCTGCGGCGCGGAGCTCGTCCTCCGTGAACTCCGCCCAGTACACGCGCAGATCGCTGCCCAGCGGATCGTCGATCACGCCGTCGCCGGTCCCCTCCTTCGCCACGAGCAGGAGCTGTCCGCCCGGCCGGACCGCCGCAGCCCACGACGCCAGCGTGGCGGGGAGTCCGCTCTTCGGCTGGTCGTGGAGCGAGTAGTACGAGACCAGCCCGTCCAGCCGCTCCCCCGCCGTCTCCCGCTGGTCCATGACCGTGAACCGGCACCCGGGCTGCTCCCGCCCCGCGAGCTCGACGCAGCGCGGTGACACGTCGATACCGAGCACGTCCAGACCGCGTTCCGCCAGCAGAGCCGTCACATGACCACAGGGGCCGCAGCCGGCGTCGTACACCCGGCCGCCCTCGCCGACACGTCCCGCGAACGCGTGCAGCGCTTCCCGGTCCAGTGGTTTGCCGTCCAACTCGTGCCGGAAGAGCCGGAGATAGTGGTCGGCGCGCGCGTCCCAGGTTCGGACGACGTCGGCGGCACTGCCGGGCTCGGGCGGGGGCAAGGGTGCGTCGGCCATCACCGTAATCTAGCCCGGCGCGGACAGCGTTGACGCGCGCGGCGGCGGCGTCGAAAGCCGTACCGTCGAGCCCGCCGGACGCACTCCTTCGCGCACGGTCGTGGAGCCGGGCGGGACCCCGGGAGGAAACGCGAGGGCCGCAGCGGCCGGGGGGGGGCGCGGGGGGCCGCGCGCGGCACACGCGCCAGCCCCCCCCCGGCGG
>NZ_JBEXXO010000015.1:11706-216949 GCF_040630435.1 Streptomyces sp. NPDC005803
GCCATGCCGTCGCATGAGGTCGTCATCGGTGTGGACAGCTCCACCCAGTCCACCAAGGCCGCGTTCGTCGACGGCCGCTGCGGCCCTCGCACTCCTCACGCGCAAGCCCCGCCCGGGCGGGCGCGGCGTGTTACGGCATCCACCGTCACGGGGTGTTGTTGGCCAGCGCCAGCAGGCGGGAGCGGTCACCGCTGAAGCGGTCGCGGTCCACGTTGCCCGAGACACCGCTCACCGAGCCGGTGGAGGTGTACTGCCAGACCGTCCAGTACGGGAAGCCCGACGGAATGCTGGGGCTGGCGGCGGAGGTCCAGTGCGCGACCCACAGCGGGCTGCGGGCGGACATGCCGCTCCAGCCGCCGGTGCAGGAGTTCCACCAGCTCGGGCTGGTGTAGATCACGACGTCACGGCCCGTGCGGGCCTTGTACGTGGTGTAGAAGTCGAGGACCCACTGCCGCATGGCGGCCTGGGAGTAGCCGTAGCAGGTTCCCTCGATGTCCAGCACGCCGGGCAGCGTGAGGTTGTCGCGGGACCAGGCGCCCCCGTTGCTCGCGAAGAAGCTCGCCTGGGCGGCGCCGCCGGAGACGTCCGGCCGCGCGTAGTGGTAGGCGCCCCGGATCACGCCCGCGTGGTAAGCGTTCAGGTAGTTGGCGCTGAACGTCGGGTCCTTGTACGTGAGGCCCTCGGTCGCCTTCATCCAGGCGAACTCGATGCCCGCGCCCCGGACGGAGCTCCAGTTGATTCCCCCCTGCCAGCTGGACACGTCGATGCCCACGGGGTTCGCCTTGAGCTCGGCGTCCGCCTCGGCGTCGAGGCGCAGCCGCCGGGTGTCGGGCATGAAGTCCTTGGTGTCCTGGAGGTAGCCGACGCCCAGGTATCCCTTGCCGTAGGGCACGGGGTTGTCCGGCAGGGGGGCCGCCGACGCGGTGCCGGACATCAGACCGAGCAGCAGCGCGGCGCTCGTACCGATGACACCGGCCAGGGTGAGTCTCTTCCGGGTGGGCTCGGGGGAGTTGCTCCGGGGGTACAAGGCGGCCTCCTGCTGGGTGGGGGGAGTGCGCTTCCGCGACTGGCGGCGGCCACGCGCTTTCCTTCACGGTCTACGCGCGTCCAGCTGTCGCGAACACGACATAGTGAGCCACAGGAGCCCGCGCCCGGTAAATAGCCTTCACCCTTCATTAGTGGTCCAGACCAATCCCCACCCCGGTGAGCTGTACGAACGGCCGGCGCCTGGCAGAAGTTTTCCGAACTGACAGCCACCCCCGCGCACTCGATCGGGTGGACGTTTCCCGTTATGGACGTGGTTCGAGGGATAAAGAGCCCTTCCAGACGCGATCATGCGGCGGTGATCTCTACTCATCGGACGGCAATCCGTCCCAAGTCCCCGCTCCTGGCCGGATTCGGCGGCGCGCTCGCCCTGCTGACCCTGCTGCCGGCCGTCCCGGCGGCCGCCGCACCCGGGAACGACGTGCCACCCCGCGCCGTGACCCCGGCCGAGCGGAGGACCGCCGCGTACCTCGACTCGCTGCACGGCAGGCCCGCCGCGCTGAAGGCCTTCTTCAAGGACCTGCCCAAGGGGGGCGACCTTCACAACCACCTGTCGGGCGCGGCCACCACCGAGTACCTGATCAAGCTCGCGAGCGACAAGGGCCTGTGCATCGACGCGACGATGACGGCCGTGGCGCCGCCCTGCGGTCCGGGCACGAGGCCCGCCGCCGACGCGCGGACGGACGCCGCCTTCCAGCGGCAGATCGTCCGGGCCTGGTCCATGCAGGACTTCCCGGCCGGCCAGTCCGGGCACGACCACTTCTTCGACACGTTCGGCAAGTTCGGCCTGGCGACGTGGGACCGGGGCAAGCTCCTGGCCGATGTGGCCAACACCGTGGTGGAGCAGAACCAGTTCTACCTGGAGACCATGGTCACGCCCGCCTCGGACAGCGCCCGCGCGCTCGCGGAAGAGGTGGGCTACGACGCCGACCTGGCCGCGTTCCACCGCAAGCTCCTGGCCGGCGGGCGCCTGGAGCGGGTCGTCGACGAGGCGGTCCGGGAGGCCGACGCCGGTGACGCGGACTTCCGGAAGACCGCCCACTGCGACACCGCCCGCCCCGACCCCGGTTGCCGGCTGCCCGTCCGCTGGATCTCCCAGGTCTCCCGGGGCAGTTCACCGGCGCGGGTGTTCACGCAGATGGCGGTCGGCATGCGGCTGGCCGAGCGCGACCCGAGGTTCGTCGCGGTCAACCTCGTACAGCCGGAGGACTGGGACAGCTCGCTGAGCAACTACAGCCTCCAGATGCGGATGCTGAAGTACCTGCGCGGCCAGTACCCGGGCGCCCACCTCACCCTGCACGCCGGCGAGCTGGCCCCCGGTCTGGTCAAGCCGGAAGACCTGACCTTCCACATCGACGAGGCCGTACGCGTCGCCGGGGCCGAACGCATCGGCCACGGCGTCGACCTCGTCCACGAGGACGACTGGCAGCGCCTCGCCCGGACCATGGCCCAGCGCCAGATCGCGGTCGAGGTGCCGTTCTCCAGCAACAAGCAGATCCTCGGCATCGCGGGGGCCGAGCACCCGTTCAACGCGTACCGCCGCTACGGCGTCCCCGTCGTCCTGTCCACCGACGACCCGGGCGTCTCACGGATCGACATCAGCCACGAGTACCAGTACGCCGCGAAGACGTACGGCCTCTCCTACACCGAGCTGAAGGACCTGGCCCGCGCCTCGCTGGAGTACGCGTTCCGTGACGGCCGCAGCCTGTGGGCCCCCGGTTCGGCCGCCTCCGGCTACCGTCCGGTCCCGGCCTGCGCCGACAGCCGTCCGGGCGGCGGCCGCCCGGACGCGCGCTGCGCCCGCTACCTCGCGGACAGCCCGAAGGCCGCGACCCAGTGGCGTCAGGAAGCGGCCTTCGCCGCCTTCGAGAGCGACCACGGCGGCCGTCGCTGACGCAGGCGGCCGCGCGCCGTCGGGGGTGGGGTGCGGGCCGTGGCCCCGTACCCCTACCCCTTCGCCGCCGGACGGTACGTGCACACCCGCACACCCGCGTCGCTCGTGGTGTGCGCGACCAGTTCCAGCGTGCGCAGCCCGCCGTCCGCCGGGAAGATCGACTTTCCGCCGCCGAGCAGCACCGGCATGATCACGAGCCTGAGTTCGTCGACGAGGCCCCCGCTCAGCAGGCTGCGTACGAGGGTGGGGCTGCCCATGACCAGGAGGTCGCCGCCGTCCTTCTCGCGCAGCTCCTGGATCCGGGCCGCGAACTTCTCGCCGGGGATGCGCTCGGTGTTGTTCCACGTCAGGTCGTCGTCGCCCAGGGTGTCGGTCACGACGTACTTGCCGATGGCGTTCATCCGGTCGGCGAAGGGGTCCCCGGCCCGCTCGGGCCACGCTCCGGCCATCGTCTGCCAGGTGCGGCGGCCGAAGAGGAGCGCCTCGGCCGAGCTCATCGAGTCGTCGAAGGCGCCGCCCACCACCTCCGGGTCGAAGAACGGGTGCGACCAGCCGCCGTGGGCGAAGCCGCCGTCCGTGTCCTCCTCGGCACCGCCCGGCGCCTGTACGACGCCGTCCAGGCTGATGAACTCGCTGATGACGATGCGCATGTGACTCGCTCCTCGAATGCTGATCAGGTGTACGGGAAGAGAGACTGCCGCGCGGCCCGGAAATCATCGCCGTTGTCCTAGAAGCCGCCGCCCCCGAAGTCGCCACCGCCGCCGAAGCCTCCGCCGTCACCGAACCCGCCCCTGTCGCCGAACCCGCCGCCACCGTCGCCGAATCCGCCGCCGTCGAAGCCGGACGAGTCGAAGTCGGAGCCGGAGAAGTCGCCGCCGGAGAAGTCACCGCCTCCGAAGTCGCCCCCTCCGTACTCCGCCGCGTACGCCGGGGTGGCGAGCATCGAGCCGAGCATGGTGCCGACCAGCAGGCCGGGGAGCAGGCCGCCGCCGAAGTAGCCGCCCGCCCAGGGGCCGTAGGCCGGACCGGCCTCCCAGTACGGGCGCCGGCTGCCGTCGCCCGTGTCGACGGTGCGGCTCATCGGGTCCTCGCCGTTGCGCAGGCGCACCGCGTCGGCGCCGCAGACCGGGACCTCGCGGGCCGTGCCGCCGGGCGGGGACCAGCGGACGTCGGCCACCGAGGGGCCGTGGCGCGGGTCGAAGAAGCAGGGCGGGCGGCGGGCCGGGAGTTCGCCGCCGGTGCGGCGGGCGTCCAGGACGGCCAGCGAGTAGCGCCCGTCCTCCAGGGCCTGGGTCACCCCGCGCACGTCCGAGGGGTGCCGGGCGTGTTCCATCCGGGACTTCGCGCGCTCGTAGGAGTCGAGGGCGCGTTCGTAGTCGGCGCGCATCGCGTCGTCCGCGCCGGGCTCCGCGGGGTGGAAGTCGAGCCGGTCCAGGGTTTCGCCGTATGCCGTGATGTCCTCGTCGACGACGACCCGGAGCTTGTCGAGGGCGGCCTGCTCCTCGGCCTCCTTGCGCTTGCGGTTGCGGCGCACGACCGTGTACGCCGCCGCTCCGCCGAGGACCACCACCGCGCCGACCGTGATCAGGCCCGCGGTGGCCGAGGTGCTGCGGGCGGACGAGCCGCCGCCCCAGGTGCTGGGGGCATGGCCCCGGGCCTGCTCGACGGCCCGGTCGACGAAGGCGTTCAGCTGGGTCGCGGCGGAGGTGTCCGCGCCGGGTGTCTTCACGGCGGCGGTGAGGTTGCGGACCGCCTGCACGGACATCACCCGCGGGTCGGCGCCCGCGTTGAAGCCGTCGCCGAGGCGGATCGCGTAGACGCCGGTGATCCCGGTGTCGGTGCGCAGGGTGCGGAGCACGCTGTCCTCGGGAAAGGCGGCGCTCTGCGGCAGTACGGCCACGAAGACCGGCTTGTCGGCGTCCTTGATCTTCTTCGTCAGGGCGTCGGCCTGGCTCCGGGAGAGCTGGCCGGCCGCTGCGGGATCGACGTACACCGGGCCCTTGCGCAAGGCCTGGGCGACCTCCTCGACGCTGGAGGCGCCGGTCGCGGCCGGGGCGGCGGATAGCGAGGCGCCGGTCGCGGCAGGGGCCAGCAGCAGGGCGGCCGCCGCCAGCAGGAGCAGCAGCCCCGCCAGGAGTGCCGGGGCCAGGGAGGTGGGGAACGCTTTGCTCCGCATACTACGAAGCTAACCCAGACGGGTGATAAATGCGTGACGGGCGGACCGACGGCGCCTTCGCCGTCCGCCCGCCCGCCCGCGAGGGCTCAGGCGGCCCGGTACGCCGCCCGCAGCTTCGCCACCGCACCGGTCAGGTCACCGGTGAGCAGCAGGTGGTCGGCATCGGCGAACGGCTTGGACACCGCTTCCGTCAGCTTCCCGCCGGTCTTCTGCTGGACCAGCAGACGGGCCTGGCCGACGATGGTGCGGCCCACGTCCGTCCGGCCGAGGCCCGTCCTCTGCGCGACCTGGGCGGCCAGCGCGAGCGCGCCGAGCGTGAGTTCGCCGCCGGCCGGGGGCTTCTTCAGGGTGGTGAGGCCCCAGCCGTACGGGAACTGGGGGTCGTACGCCGCGTCGCCGACGTTGATCGGCAGCTGCGACTCGGACTTCGGCCAGGTCACCGGCAGCTGGCCGGTGAAGGCGCGCTTACCGAAGAGCACGTCGGCCACGCCGTCGCCCTCGGTGCCCGGCAGCCAGGAGGCCACCAGCGCGTCGATGTCGCCGAGCCGGTCGCCGATGAACTGCGGGCGGCCCGAGACGATCAGGACGGCGCACTTCATCGCGGCGCAGACTGTGTCGACCGCTGCCTTGTCGGCGGCGGACAGCTCCAGGTCGTGCCCGTTGCCGACGTCGCCGATGCCCTCCGCGTACGGGGTCTCGCCGACGACCACGACGCCGACGTCGTAGCCGTCCGTGGCGGCCGAGGCGTCCTTGGAGTACGTGACCGAGGCCGCGTCCTTCTTCATGGCCGACAGGATCGTGGTGCCCGGCGTGATGGGGCCGGAGGAGCCCTGCCAGCTGACGGTCCAGCCGCCGGCCTGGTTGCCGATGTCATCGGCGTTGGAGCCGGCGACGTACACCTTCTGCGTGGACTTCAGCGGCAGCACGCCGCCGTCGTTCTTCAGCAGCACCTGGGACTTGGCGGCGGCCTCGCGGGCCACGGCGCGGTGCCCGTCCGACCCGACCTGGTCGAGGTTGGACGTGTCGGCGTACGGCTTCTCGAACAGGCCCAGCCTGAACTTCTGCGTCAGGATGCGGGAGACCGCGTCATCGATCCGGGCCTGGGTGATGCGGCCCGCGGTGACCTCTGCCTGGAGCGTCTTGGTGAAGTCCTTGTACGCCGTCGGGACCATGATCATGTCGAGTCCGGCGTTGATCGAGGTGCGGACGTCGCTCGCGTAGTCGCCGGGGATCTGGTCGATCGCCTGCCAGTCGCTGATGACGAAGCCCTCGAAGCCCATCCGGTCCTTCAGCACGCCGTTGATCATCTCGGCGTTGGCGTGCATCTTCACCGGGCCCTCGTCGTCGCCGAGGATGTCGAGCGACGAGTACGACGGCATGACCGTGCCGACACCGCGCTTGACGGCGTCCTCGAACGGGGCGAGGTGGACGGCTTCGAGCTCCTGCCGCGTGACCTTGGTGACGCCCTGGTCGATGGGGTACGAACCGGTGGTGGAGGAGCCGTACTCGGTACCGCCGTCGCCCACGTAGTGCTTGGCGGTCGCCAGCACCTTGTCGTTGCGGGCGAGGTCCTTGCCGGACGCGGCGCCCTGCATGCCCTGGATCACGGTCTCCAGGGACTCCACGAGGGCCGGGTCCTCGCCGTACGCCTCGTAGGCGCGGCCCCAGCGGTCGTCGCGCGAGACGCAGAGGCAGGGGGCGAAGTCCCACGGGATGCCGGTGGCGCGCACCTCGTTCGCGGTGACCGCGCCGGTCTTCTCGACCGTCTTCGGGTCGCGGGTCGCGCCGAGGCCGACGTTGTGCGGCATGATCGTCGAGCCGATCACGTTGTTGTGGCCGTGCACCGCGTCCACGCCGTAGATCAGCGGGATCTGGAAGCGGGTCGCCTGGGCGCGCAGCTGGTAGGCGTCGACCATCTTCGCCCAGGCCGCGGCGGTGTTGGGCGTGGGGACGGAGCCGCCGCCGGAGAGCAGCGAGCCGAGGTCGTACGTGGCGATGTCGCCCTGCGAGGAGAGTGCGTTGCGCTCCGCCTGCGTCATCTGGCCGGCCTTCTCGGCGGGCGACATCCGGGCGAGCAGGTCGGCGACGCGCTGCTTCACCGGCAGCTTCGGGTTCTGGTACGGCAGCCCGTGGGCGTCGATGACGACCTGCGGGTTCTCCTTCGGCGGCCTGGCTCCGGTGACGGTGAGTTCGAGCGGGACCGTCTTCGCGGACGCGGCGCCCGAGATCTTCTTCGTGGTGACGGCGACCCGGTGGGTGGTGCCGGAGGCGGTGCCCGCGGGGAAGGTGTACGTGCCGCTGACCGGGGCGTAGTCGGTGCCGGAGGCGGCGCTGCCGCCCTTCGTCTCGTAGGCGACGGTGACGGGCTCGTCCAGCGGGAGCGAACCGGTGGTGGTGACGGAGAGGCCGATGTCCGCGGTCGCGCCCTGCTTGACGGGGTGCACGGCCGCGTCGGTGACGACGCTCGCCTTCAGCGCGGCGTCGGCCTTGCCGTACAGCTCCACGCCGTCCATGGCGAACCTGCCGGGGGCTCCGGGCGGCAGGGTGAGCGCGTAGCCCCACATCTCGTTCAGGCCGAGGACCTGGTCGATGCCGCCGACGGGCTGGTAGTCGCCGCGGTAGGTGAAGTCGGCGAACGGGATCTCGACCTGGTGCCAGCCCTCCCAGTCGTCGGTGAAGGAGGTGGTCCAGAGCTCGGAGGCCTCGCCGTTGGCGCCGCCGTCCTTGATCTCGAAGGCGATCTTCTTGCCCGAACCGGGCGGCAGGGGCGCGGTGTTCTGGCCGTACCACCAGAAGCGGATGCCCTTGTGGGCGGACCAGTCGTGGGCGGGCTGGTCGGCGGCGTAGTCGTGGCTGAGGCCGCCGTAGCCGCTGATGTCGAAGGTGCCTTCGAGGACCTTGGCGCCCTCGGGGGCGTCCGCGCGTTCCTTCAGGGCGAGGGTGGGCGGGTCGTCGGCGTCGCCGCCCCAGGTGAAGATGCCCTCGGCGGGCTGGTTGGCGAAGGGGACCTCGCCCTCGAAGCGGTCGACGGCGACGGGTGCCGGTTCGTCGGCCGCGGCCGCGCTGGGGACGGCCCCGGCGAGCAGGCCGGCCAGGACCGTGGCGGCGGCCAGTGCGGCCGTCGCGGGTCTCGCCCGGTGACGGGTGCGTGGTGGCATGTGCGGCTCCTTCGTACGGTGACCGCGCGCGGCACGGCGGGTGCGGTGCCGCGCCGCGCGCGGGGGGTGCGGGTGGGACCGGGGGGTGACGTTGCGGGGCGGGGTGGCGTGGGTGCGGGCGGGAGGGTGGGTGCGGGCGGGGGTGCTACTTCTTCTGCTCGACCCGGACCCAGTCGATCTCCGCCCTGACCCCGCCCTGGGCGATGCGGTCGACGCTGGACTGCGGAAGACCCCAGTAGGGCTGGGTGACCTTGTTCCATCCGGCGGGATACGCGCCGCCGAGGGCCAGGTTGAGAATCACGTACTGGTCGTGGTCGAAGACCCACTGGCCGCGGGTCGACTCCAGCTTCTGGCGGGAGGTCGTCTGGACGACCCGGTCGTCGACGGTGAACGTCATGCCCTCGGGCGTCCACTCGACGCCGTAGGTGTGCCACGCGTCGGCGCGGCCGCCGTCCGGGTAGGTCTGCTGCTTGCCGATGTTGCCGTCGGCGGAGTAGCCGGGGCCGTGCAGCGCGGAGCTGGTCCAGTCCCCGTAGCCGATGTTCTCCATGATGTCCGTCTCGCCCGAGCCGGGCCACGAGACGGACGGGTCGTCGACGTTGCTGCCGAGCAGCCAGAAGGCGGGCCAGAAGCCGTCGCCGACCGGCAGCTTCATGCGGGCGCTGACCTTGCCGTAGGTGAAGTCGAACCTGGTGTGGGTGTCGACCCGTCCGGAGGTGAAGTCGAAGGTGCCGGCCGGCGTGGGGGTGCAGCCCTTGCAGTACTTCGGCTGCAGGACCAGGGCGCCGTTCTCGGTGCGGATGGTGTCGGTCGAGTCGACGTAGGCCTGCGACTCGCCGTTGACGGGGCCCATCTCCGTACCCGTGCGCACCACCCGCCACTTGGAGCGGTCCAGGCCCGAGCCGGTGAAGTCGTCGAAGAACGTGGTGCTGTACGTGCCGCCGGGGTTCTTGGGCAGGGCCGGGTAGGCGGCGTCGGCGCTGCCTCCGGTGCCCCAGACCTGGAACTCGTAGAGGGAGTAGCCGAACTGCGCGGTGGCGGGCGCGGGGTTGTAGAAGGAGCGGCGCTCCACGCCGAGCATCCGGACGTAGCGGCCGGTCGCCGGGGTGGACAGCTTGACCGTGTCGTGCCGTCCGACGGCGTCGCCGGGTGACTTCACGTCCGCGCGGCGGGCGGCGACCTCGGCGGCGGAGGGCTGGTACACGGTGCGCCAGGTGCGGTTGTCGTCGGAGACCTGGATCCGGTAGTCGACGGCGTACGCCGCCTCCCAGTACAGGTCGACCGTGTCGATCGTGGAGGCGGCCCCGAGGTCGACCCCCACCCAGCGGTCCGCGTTCCAGTCGCTCGACCAGCGCGACCGGTCCGCCTTGAGGTCGGCCGGCCAGCCGCCGTCGGTGACGAACGCCGGTGAGTTGCCCGCGTGCTGGTAGAGGTTTCCGTACGCGGGGTGGTTCAGGGCGAGGTTGGCGCGGGTCGTGGAGGCGGGGGCCGGCTCCCCTCCGTACACCTTGAAGGAGTACAGGGAGTAGCCCCAGGGGGTGGCGCGCTGGATGCCGCGCATCCGGACGTAGCGGCCGGTGACCTCCTGCGGGTAGGTGTGCGCGGTGACGCTGCCGCCGGTTCCGTCGTCCTCGGTGTAGAAGGCGGTCCAGTCGGTGCCGTTCCTGGACACCTCCAGGACGTACTTCTTGCCGTAGGCGGCCTCCCAGTCCAGGGTGACCCGGCTGATCCGGAGGACGGAGCCGAGGTCGACCCGGATCCAGGCGTTGTCGGCGAAGTCGCTGGACCAGCGGGTGGCGCCGTCGCCGTCGGCGGCGGCTCCCGGTCCGGTGCCGGCGTTCTCGGAGCCGGACGCGGTGACGGACGCGGGGTCGGCGGCGTGGGCGGCGGCCGCCCGGTCGGTGTCCCACGCCGCGGCCTGCGCCGCCGGCCGGGGGGCCGGGGCGGCGAAGGCCATGGGGGCGGCGAGGGCGATCAGAGCGGTGGTGGTGACTGCCAGAGTCGTACGAGAGGGCACGGTGGGGCTCCCGTTCGTATCCTTGGGGGTCGCGCGGGCGCTGCCGGACAGGCCCTACGCGTTGCGGGTGAGGCGGATGGTGTCGCGGTACCACTTGGCGCTGTCCTTGAGCGTCCGCTCCTGCGTGTCGTAGTCGACGCGGACGATGCCGAATCGCTTGTCGTAGCCGTAGGACCACTCGAAGTTGTCCATCAGCGACCAGGCGAAGTAGCCCCGGACGTCGGCGCCCTGGGTGCGGGCGGCGGCGACGGCGGCGATGTGGTCGGCCAGGTACGTGGTGCGGTCGGCGTCGTGGATCTCGCCGTCCGCGGAGACGGTGTCGTCGAAGGCGGCGCCGTTCTCGGTGATGACCGTCGGGAGGCCGTAGTCCTTCTCCAGACGGACCAGCAGGTCGGTGAGGGCGGTGGGGGTGATCTCCCAGTCCATGGCGGTACGGGGCAGCTCGCGCTCCACGACCCGGGTGACGGGCAGGCCGTCGGCGTCCGTGGTCGCGCCCTCCTCGGTGACGCCGGAGAAGAGCGAGCCGCGGTAGAAGTTGACGCCGAGGACGTCCAGCGGGGTGGAGATGACCTCCAGGTCGCCTTCCTGGACGGGGAGTTCGATGCCCTGGGCCGCGAGGTCGGCGACGATGTCCTCGGGGTAGGCGCCCTTGACGACGGGGTCCAGGTAGAGGCGGGCGCCGAGCCCGTCGGCGCGGCGGCAGGCCTCGGCGTCCTCGTGGCTGCCGGTCTCGGGAGTGGCGGTGCCGAGGTTGAGGGTGATGCCGAGTTCGAGCGCGTTGCCGCGCGCGGCGGACTGCTCCCGCATGTACTGCGAGGCGAGGCCGTGGCCCAGGAGCAGGTGGTGGACGGCGTGGATCGCCTCGCCGAAGTCCTTCCGGCCGGGGGCCTGGTTGCCGTACGCGTAGCCGAGCATCGCCGAGCACCACGGCTCGTTCAGCGTGGTCCAGTGCTTCACCCGGTCGCCCAGGGCGTCGTAGGCGAGGGCGGCGTACTCGGCGAAGCGGTGGGCGGTGTCGCGGGCCGGCCAGCCGCCCGCGTCCTCCAGCTCCTGCGGGAGGTCCCAGTGGTACAGCGTGATCCACGGGGTGACGCCCTTGGCGTCCAGCTCGTCGAGCAGGCGCTTGTAGAAGTCCAGGCCCTTGGCGTTGGCGGGGCCGCGGCCGCCGGGCTGGATGCGGGGCCAGGCCAGCGAGAAGCGGTACGTGTCGACGCCCAGGCCGGCGATCAGCGAGACGTCCTCGGGCATCCGGTGGTAGTGGTCGCAGGCCACGTCACCGTTCTCGCCGCGGACGACCATGCCCGGCACCCTGCAGTACGTGTCCCAGATGGACGGCGTTCTGCCGTCCTCCGCCGCCGCTCCCTCGATCTGGTACGCGGCTGTGGCGACGCCCCAGCGGAAGTCGGCGGGCAGCCCGGGTACGGCCTGGGCGGCGATCTCGCGGGCGTAGGCCTGGGGGGTGACGAGGTTCATGGGTCTCCTGTGGTGTGCGGTGCGAAGTGCCTACGACCGGGCGGCGGCCGGGGCGTCCCGGTGGAGCCAGCAGGCCACCGAGCGGGAGGCGTCCCCGGCCGGTGCCGCGAGCACCGGGACGTGGCTGTCGCACGCCTCGACCTTCTTGGCGCAGCGGGGGTGGAAGGCGCAGCCGGCCGGCATCGCCGACAGGTGCGGGGGCGATCCCGGGATGCCGCTGAGTTCGCGGCGGGGACCGTGCAGGGCGGGGAAGGAGTGCAGCAGGCCGTCGCTGTACGGATGGCGGGGGTCGCGGTAGATGTCGGACGCGCCGGCCTCCTCGACGATCCGGCCGCCGTACATGATCGCGATCCGGTCGGAGAACTCGATGAGGAGGGAGATGTCGTGCGTGATGAAGACGACGGAGAAGCCGAGTTCCTCGCGGAGCCGGACGAGCTGGCGCAGGATCTGGCGCTGCATGACGACGTCGAGCGCCGTCGTGGGCTCGTCCATGATGACGATCTCGGGTTCCAGCGCGAGGGCCATCGCGATCATCACGCGCTGGCGCATGCCGCCGGACAGCTGGTGCGGGTAGGCGCCGAGCCGGTCGGCGGAGATGCCGACCAGGCTGAGCAGTTCCTTGGCCCGCGCGGTCCGTTCGGCCTTCCTCATCTCCGGGCGGTGCGCCTGGAGCACGTCGGTGAGCTGGCTGTGGACCGTGTGCACCGGGTTGAGGGAGTTCATCGCGCCCTGGAAGACGATCGACAGCTCCTGCCAGCGGAAGGCGCGCAGCTCGGGCGCCGACAGGGTCAGCAGGTCGAGCGCCTCGCCGCCCGGCTGGTGGTAGTGGACCTCTCCTCCGGTGATCACGCCGGGCGGGGACAGCAGCCGGGTGACGGCGTAGGCCAGGGTGGACTTCCCGGAGCCCGACTCGCCCGCGAGGCCGAGGACTTCGCCGCGGTGCAGGGTGAGGTCGATGTCGCGCAGCGCGTGTACGGCCTCGGCGCCGGTCCCGTAGTCCACGTTGAGGCCGCTGATGGTGAGGACGGGCTCGCTCATGAGCGGTTTTCCTTCTCGGGGGTGCCGGTACGGGCCACGGGGGTGAAGCCGGCCTCGGAGGTGCCGGTACGGGCCACGGGGGTGAAGCCGACGCGCATGCGGACCTTCCGGGAGCCGCCGGTCTCGGTGCGCAGCCGCGGGTTGACGAATTCGTCGATGCCGAAGTTGATGAGGGCCAGCGACATGCCGAGCAGGGCGATGCAGAGCCCGGCCGGGACGAACCACCACCAGGCGCCCTGGGCGAGGGCCTGGTTGGACTGCGCCCAGAACAGGACGGTGCCCCAGTTCCAGCTGGAGATGTCGGCGACGCCGATGAAGGCGAGCGTGATCTCGGAGAGGATCGCGAAGATGACCGTGCCGACGAAGCCGGAGGCGATGACGGCGGTCAGGTTGGGCAGCACCTCGAAGAGGATGATCCGCCAGGTCGACTCCCCGGTGGCGCGGGCCGCCTCCACGTAGTCCCGGCGGCGCAGCGAGAGCGTCTGGGCCCGTAGCACCCGGGCGCCCCAGGCCCAGGAGGTCAGGGCGATGACGGCCGCGATCAGGAGGTCGCCGGTGTCGGAGACGAAGCTGGCGATGATGATGATCAGCGGCAGTCCGGGGATGACGAGGAAGACGTTGGAGAGCAGCGAGAGCACCTCGTCGGCGGTGCCGCCGAGGAAGCCGGCGCTGACGCCGATCAGCACGGACAGGATCGTGGCGAGGATGCCGGCGAGGAAACCGACGACGAGGACGCCACGGGTGCCGACGAGGATCTGCGAGAGCACGTCCTGGCCGGTCTGCGTGGTGCCGAACCAGTGGGAACCGGAGGGCGGCTGGAGCAGTTCGTTGCTCATGGTGTCGGGGTCGTACGGAGCGATCCAGGGCCCGATCACGGCGATCAGCACGAAGAAGAGCAGGATGCCGATTCCGACGACGGTCTTGCGGCCGCGCAGGAAGCGGAACTTACGCTTGCTCGCTGCCGGGGTCTCGGTCGCGTCGAGCACGGCGACTTCGGTGGCGGTGACGGCCATGTCCCTAGGCCTCCCTTCGGGTACGGGGGTCGAGGACCATGTAGAGCACGTCGGCGAGGAGGTTCGCCGCGAGGACGGAGAGCGTGATGATGAGGAAGACGCCCTGCATGAGGGGGTAGTCCTTGGCTCCCACACCCTGGAAGAGCTGGTAGCCGATGCCCGGGTAGGAGAAGACCATCTCCACCAGCAGCGTGCCGCCGACGATGAAGCCGAGCGAGAGGGCGAAGCCGGAGATGTTGGGCAGGATCGCGTTGCGGGCGGCGTACCCGAACATCACCCGGCGCTCGGAGAGCCCCTTGGCCTGGGCGACCATGACGTAGTCCTCGCTCGACACCGTCACCATCATGTTGCGCATGCCGAGGATCCAGCCGGCCACGGCGCTGAGCACGATCGTGAGACCGGGCAGCGCCCCGTGGTAGAGCGCGCTGGAGATGAACGGCCAGTCGAAGGCGGGCACCAGCGAGTTGTCGTATCCGCCGGCGGCCGGGAAGAGCGGCCACTTCACGGCGAACAGCGAGATGGCGATGAGGCCGAGCCAGAAGTACGGGATGGCCGAGATGAACGTGGTGACGGGCAGCAGGCTGTCCATCCAGGAGCCGCGCCGCCAGCCGGTGAAGACCCCGATGCCGGTGCCGAGCACGAAGCTGATCAGCGTGGTGATCCCGACGAGCGCGAGCGTCCACGGCAGCGACTGGGCGATGACCTCGCTCACCGGGGTCGGGAAGAAGGTGAACGACAGGCCGAGGTCGCCGTGGAACAGGTGCGACCAGTAGTCGGTGTACTGCTCCCACAGCGACTGGTGCTTGTCGAGGCCGAACAGGGCCTTGAGCGAGGCGATGGCGTCGGTGTCCAGCTGGCCCTGGAAGCGGGCGATGAGGGACTGCACCGGGTCGCCGGGCATCAGCCGCGGGATGAGGAAGTTGATGGTGATCGCGGCCCACGCGGTGACCAGGTAGAAGGCGAGCCGTTGGAGCAGGTACTTCACTTCGCAGCCTCCTTCTCGTGGTCGTCGGTGGGGGTGGTGTCGCCGGCGGAGCCGTCGTACAGCCAGCAGGCGGCCCACTGGCCGTCGGCCAGGTCGAAGCGGGGCGGAAGTTCGGTGCGGCAGCGCTCCATGGCCTTCGGGCAGCGGGGGTGGAAGCGGCAGCCGGCCGGCGGGTCGATGAGCGAGGGCGGTTCGCCGCTGCCGGTCTCCTCCTGCTCCTCCTCGTCGACGACCCGGTCCGGGTCGGGCGCCGAGGCGATCAGCAGCTGGGTGTAGGGGTGGGCGGGGCGCTGGGTGACGGTCTCGCTGTCGCCGCCCTCCACGATCCGGCCCGCGTACATCACCAGCGTGGAGTCCGCGAAGTAGCGGGCGGAGGCGATGTCGTGGGTGATGTAGAGGATCGCGAGGTGCAGGCGGTCCTTGAGGTCCTTGAGCAGGTTGAGCACGCCGAGCCGGATCGAGACGTCCAGCATCGAGACGGGCTCGTCGGCGAGGAGGACCTGGGGGTCGGCGCCCAGCGCGCGGGCGATCGCCACGCGCTGGCGCTGACCGCCCGACAGCTCGTGCGGGAACTTGTCCAGGTACTGATGGGGAGGAGTCAGCTGGACGCGGTTCAGCAGAGCGGTCAGGTTCTGTTCCAGTTCCGCCTCGCCGCTGCCCGCCCGGCCGTGGATCTTCAGGGCGCGGGTGAGGTGGTAGCGCACGGTGTGCACGGGGTTCAGCGAGGCGAACGGGTCCTGGAAGATGAGCTGGACCCGGCGTACGTAACTGCGGAAGGACCGGCCACGTCCGGCCTTCACCGCCTGTCCGCCCAGGTGGATCTCGCCCTCGGTGAGCGGATACAGCTGGGCGAGCAGTCTGGCGACGGTGGACTTCCCGGAGCCCGACTCCCCCACCAGTGCCGTGACCGTGCCGCGCCGCAGGCGCAGGGAGACGTCGTCGACGGCGTGGACGGTACGGCGCTTGCCCGCGAGCAGGTCGCGGCCGGTGCGCCGTACGGCGAAGTGTTTGGTGACTCCGCGTGCTTCGAGCACGACTTGGTTCTTCTCGGTCTGTTCGGACATGGCCGGTATCTGGATCCCTGGGTATGAGGCCCGACGGCCTTACTTGGACGGCTTGAGCTTCAGCACGACTTCCAGCGACGAGGGCTGGGTGTGCTGTGGGTCGGCGTACGGGTCGGCCTCGGTGGGCCAGCCCACCCAGTTCTTGGTGGAGTACTCGGCCCCGATGGGGGCGGCGGCGGTGGGGATCATCGGCGCCTGCTCGACCATGATCTTCTGCAGGGTGTTCATGGCGGTGGTCCGCGCGGTGTCGGTCGTGGCGCTCGCGAAGTCCTTCAGCGCCTCGGTGGCCTCGGTGTTCTTGAAGCGGCCGAAGTTGCCGAGCTGGGAGGCCTTGCCGATGGGCTGGAGCAGCGCGCCGTCCATGATGTTCTGGTACATGTCGTACGGGGTGGCGCCGCTGTTGGTCCAGTGCAGGGTGGCGTCGAAGTTGCCGTTGGCGACGTCCGCGCCCCAGGCCTCGGCGGTCTGCGTCTTGACCTTGGCCTCGATGCCGATCTTCTTGATGTTGTCCTTGATGATCGCGAGGCCGGTGATGTAGTCGTTCCAGCCGGCCGGGTCGGTGAAGGTGAGCTTCACCGCCTTGCCGCTCGGGTCCTTCAGGACGCCGCCGTCGAGCGTGAAGCCGGCCTTCTCCAGGATCTTCTTGGCGCCCTCGACGTCCGGCTTCGTGGTGGCGCTCTTGTACTCGGGCGCGAGGAACGACTCACCGGCGGGGAGCGGAATGCCGGTGGGGTTGGTGATCTCCGGGTAGAGGGTCGCCTCGGCCTGGGTGTAGATGGCGTTGCGGTCGACGACCATCGCCATGGCCTTGCGCAGCGCCGGGTTGTCGAACGGCTTGCGGGCGGTGTTGAACCACAGCCCGTGGATGCCGAGCCCGGAGGGGAACCACAGCTTGTGGTTCTTGGGGTCCTTGGCGATGTACAGCTGCTTGTAGTTCGGCATGAAGACGAACGACCACTCCAGCTTGCCGCCGGCCAGGGCGGTGGTCGCCGCGCTGTTGTCGTTGTAGGTGCTGTAGCGCAGCTCCTTGACCTTGGTCGCGCCCTTCCAGTACGTGGGCGTGGCGGTCAGCGTGGTGGTCTGCGGGGTGAACGTCTTGAGCTTGTACGGGCCCGAGCCGACGGGGGTGCGGTTGGGCCAGGTCTCCGGATCCTTGACGCCTTCCCAGATGTGCTTGGGCACGATGAACTGCTGGATGATCTTGTTCTGGTTGACGTACTGGGAGTCGTCGAAGGTCAGGACGACCTGCTTGCCCTGGATCTCCACCCCGCCGAAGGCGATGCCGTTGCCGTTGAGCGCCGGGTGCTTCTTCAGGAGGTTGAAGGTGAACGCCACGTCCTCGGCGGTCAGCGGCTTGCCGTCGGCCCACTTGGCCTTGTCGTTCAGCGTGAAGGTGACCTTGGTGAAGTTGAGGTCCCACTTCCAGTCGGTCGCCAGCCACGGGTCGGCCTTGTCGGCGGGCCGGATCTGGCTCGTCATCGCCAGCGGCTCGTAGATCATGTAGCGGTAGCCGAGGGTGGCGCCGGCCGAGGTGGCGAGGAACGGGTTGCTGTTGTTCGTCTGCGGCCCGTCCGGCTTGCCGAGGGTCAGGACGCCCGATGCGCCGCTGCCGCTCTTGTTGTGGTTCGAGTTGGCCGACGAACAGCCGGCGGCGAGCGCGACCACCGCGGTGGCGAGCGCGGCCGCTCTGAGCGTGTGGTGACGGCGTGCGGACATGGCGACTCCAGGAGGGACTGGCGGGTCTGGGAGATCCGGAAACGGGCAGCGCTCGGCGCGCCGGGTACGGGCGGTGCGGGTGCGTACAGGCGGTGCGGTGGGTACGGGTGCGGCGCGGGCGGGCCCGCGGCGCTAGGGCGCCGAGTGGCGCACGACCAGTTCGGTGGGCAGCACGAGGGGTGCGTCGGGTACGGGGGTGCCGCCGAGGTGGGAGAGCAGCATCCGTGCGGCCGTCTCACCCATCTGCCGGGTGGGCTGGCGCACGGTGGTCAGGGGCGGTTCGGTGTGCTCGGCCATCGGGATGTCGTCGAAACCGACCACCGCGATGTCGCCGGGCACGGTCCGCCCCGCGGCGCGCAGCGCCCGCAGGACGCCTGCCGCGGTGATGTCGTTGTGGGCGAAGACCGAGTCGAACTCCGCGCCTGAGGCGAGGAGTTCCTCCACGGCCAGCCGGCCGCTGCGCTCGGTGAAGTCGCCGCGGACGACGAGGTCGGTGGGCAGGACGGAGACGAATCCGGCCAGCCGGTCGCGTACGCAGCCGAAGTCCTGGGGGCCCGTGATGACCAGGGGCCTGGTGCGGCCGGCGTCCCGCAGATGGCGGGCGGCCGACGCGCCTCCTTCGTAGTTGGTGGTCACGACGGAGGGGAACTCGGGGTGGTGGCCGCGATCGTCGATCAGCACGATCGGCAGGCCACCGCGGTGCAGTGCGGTGAGGTGGTCGAGGGTGTTCTCGGGTTCGACCACGACCAGTCCGTCGAAGGCGCGCGCCGACACCTGGCTGGTGAAGCGCTCCACGGACTCGGCCCCGCGGTTGCACGTGAAGAGCAGCAGCCCGTAGTCGGCGGCCTCGACGGTGTCGACGACGCCCTGCAGCACCTCGCCCATCCAGGGCCAGGTCAGCGAGGGCACCAGCATGCCGACCGTACGACTGCTGCCGCGGGCCAGGCCGACCGCGCCCGAGCTGGGTACGTATCCGAGCTGTGCGATCACTTCACGAACACGGGCCGCCGTCGAACCGTCCACCTCGCCCTTGGTGTTGATGACCCGGGAGACGGTCGTCTTGCTGACGCCGGCCTCGCGGGCGACATCAGCGATGGTGACACGCATCGGGGGCCTCCAGGACACAACAGGACAGAGCGAACGAGCGGCTGTGGAACCGGTACCGCAACCGGTTCCGGAACCGGTACCGGCGTTGGTGGCGTGAGTTAACCCCGCCGGAACATGGCCGTCAATACTTCACGTCGAGATTGGTCCGTACCCATTCCCTGAGCAGCAGGAAGCGCACTTGCGTTCAAGTCCTGAACGCACAACCCCTTGACGTGGTCACGTAAGGGCAGTTCACTCTCGCCTCGTCCGACGGCACGTCCCCCACGCTCCCGCCGAGGAAGGCATCAGCCATGACCCGAACAGGAAGGGCGGCCAGGGCGCTGCTCGCCGCAGTGCTCGCGACCGCCGGCCTCACCGGGCTCTCGTCCACCGCCGCGCAGGCCGCGGGCGAGACGGTGAACATCGCCCTGACCACCACCGACGACTCCGGCGGCCGCCACGTCACCCGTGGCCTGCAGGCGCAGGCCCCGGTCGCGTTCGCCGCCGGGAACGGGGGCGGCGGTACGAACATCACCGTCGACGAGAACACCCGCTACCAGACCTTCACCGGCGGCGGCGCCTCGTTCACCGACACCGCCGCGTACCTGATGAAGAGCAGCGGGGCGCTGAGCCAGGCGACCCGCGACGCCACGATGAAGAAGCTGTTCTCCCCCACGGAGGGCATCGGGCTCTCGTTCGTACGCAATCCGATGGGCGGTTCGGACCTGGCGCGCTACGGCTACACGTACGACGACCTGCCGGCCGGGCAGACCGATCCGTCCCTGTCGCGGTTCTCGATCGCACACGATCTGACGGACGTGCTGCCGCTGACGAAACAGGCCAAGCAGCTCAACCCCGCGCTGACGACGGTGGCGTCGCCGTGGACCGCTCCGGCGTGGATGAAGGACAGCGGGCAGCTGAACGGCGGCTGGCTGAAGGCGGAGAACTACGGCGCCTACGCCGACTACTTCGTGAAGTACCTCCAGGCCTACCGGGACCAGGGCGTACCGGTCGACTACGTCACCGCGCAGAACGAGCCGACGTGCTGCGGCGGCTACCCCTCGATGAGCTGGAACGGCTCCGGGCTGGCCTACTTCACCAAGAGCGAGCTGCTGCCGAAGCTGGCATCGGCCGGCCTCGCCACCAAGGTGCTGGCGCACGACTGGAACTGGGACACCTACGACGCGTACGCGGCGGCCACGGTGGACGACGCGGCCGTGCGCAACCACCCCAACTTCGGCGGGGTGGCGTGGCACGGCTACGGCGGTGACATCGCGAAGCAGACGGCGGTGCACAACCAGTACCCGTCGATGGACGCGTTCCAGACCGAGCACTCGGGCGGCACCTGGATCGCCGACCAGCAGCGCGAGGACATGCTGAACATCATCGATTACACCCGCAACTGGGCGAAGTCGGTGACCAAGTGGTCCCTGGCGGTGGACCAGAACCGCGGCCCGCACAACGGCGGCTGCGGCACCTGCGACGGGCTGATCACCGTGCACGACGGGGACAGCAGGAGCGGACAGGTCGACTACACGATCGAGTACTACACGATGGGTCACCTGACCAAGTTCGTCCGCCCGGGAGCCGCCCGGATCTCCTCCACCGCCAGCTCCACCGTGCCCAACGTCGCCTGGCGCAACCCGGACGGCTCGAAGGCCCTGATCGCGTACAACGGCGGCGGCTCGGCCCAGCAGCTGACGGTCAACTGGGGCGGCCAGAAGTTCACCTACTCGCTGCCCGCCCGCACGTCGGCGACCTTCACCTGGCCGGGGACGCAGTCGGGGGCGGAGGCCGCCTCGGGGGCGCTGACCGGCCTCGGCGGCAAGTGCCTCGACGCGACGGGCAACACCGGTGCGGACGGCACCCCGGTCCAGCTCTGGGACTGCACGGGCGGCGCCAACCAGCGCTGGACGGTGCAGGGCGACGGATCCGTCCGCACGCTCGGCGCCTGCCTGGACGTGGCCTCGGGCTCGACGGCGAACGGAGCGAAGGTCCAGCTGTACACCTGCAACGGCACCGGGGCGCAGCGCTGGACGTACGACGCCGCGACGGGCGACCTCGTCAACACGGCCGCGGACAAGTGCCTGGACGTGACCGATCAGTCGACGGCGAACGGGGCCCGCACCCAGATCTGGACGTGCACGGGGGCGGCCAACCAGAAGTGGCGCCTCCAGTAGGAGCCGCACGCCGCACACACCTGGACCGCGGGCCGGAGAGCCGGCCCGCGGTCCGGGCGCGTCCGCACTACTCCGTCGGCTCGATCCCGGCGCGCAGCAGCCCGAAGGTGTACGCGTCCTCCAGGGCCTGCCAGGACGCCGCGATGACGTTCTCGGCGACGCCCACGGTCGACCAGTCGGCGGTGCCGTCGCCGGTGGTGATCAGGACGCGGGTGGTGGACTCGGTGCCGGTGCGGCCCTCCAGGATGCGGACCTTGTAGTCCACCAGCTCCAGCTTGGCGAGCTGCGGGTAGATCCGCTCCAGGGCGACGCGCAGCGCCCGGTCGAGCGCGTTGACCGGGCCGTTGCCCTCGGCGGTGGCGACGATGCGCTCGCCCTTGGCCCACAGCTTCACGGTCGCCTCGTTGGCGTGGGTGCCGTCGGGGCGGTCCTCGACGATCGCGCGCCAGGACTCGGTGCGGAAGTACCGGCGTACCCGGCCCTCCGCCTCGGCGCGCAGCAGCAGCTCGAAGGAGGCGTCGGCCGCCTCGTACGTGTAGCCCTGGAGCTCGCGCTCCTTGACCCGCTCGACGACGCGGCCGATGAGCTCGCGGTCGCCGCCGAGGTCGATGCCGAGCTCCTGGCTCTTGAGCTCGATGGAGGCGCGGCCCGCCATGTCCGAGACGAGCATCCGCATGCTGTTGCCGACCAGCGCGGGGTCGATGTGCTGGTACAGGTCGGGGTCGACCTTGATCGCGGAGGCGTGCAGCCCGGCCTTGTGCGCGAAGGCCGAGACGCCGACGTAGGGCTGGTGGGTGGAGGGCGTGAGGTTGACGACCTCGGCGATGGCGTGCGAGACGCGGGTCATGTCGGCGAGCGCGCCCTCGGGCAGGACCTTCTTGCCGTACTTGAGCTCCAGTGCGGCGACGACGGGGAAGAGGTTGGCGTTGCCGACCCGCTCGCCGTAGCCGTTGGCGGTGCACTGGACGTGCGTGGCGCCCGCGTCGACGGCGGCCAGGGTGTTGGCGACGGCGCAGCCCGTGTCGTCCTGGGCGTGGATGCCGAGGCGGGCCCCGGTGTCGGCCAGGACGGTGGCGACGACGGCTTGGACCTGGGCGGGGAGCATCCCGCCGTTGGTGTCGCAGAGGATGACGACGTCGGCGCCGGCCTCGGACGCGGCCCGGACGACGGCCTTGGCGTACGCGGCGTTGGCGCGGTACCCGTCGAAGAAGTGCTCGCAGTCGACGAAGACCCGGCGGCCCTGGCCGACCAGGTGGGAGACGGTGTCGCGCACCATCTCCAGGTTCTCCTCCAGCGTGGTGCGCAGGGCGAGCTCCACATGGCGGTCGTGCGACTTGGCGACCAGGGTGATCACCGGGGCGCCCGACTCCAGCAACGCCTTGACCTGCGGGTCCTCGGCGGCCTTGCCACCGGCCCTGCGGGTGGCTCCGAAGGCGACGAGCTCGGCGTTGCGGAACTCGATCTCCTGGCGGGCGCGGGCGAAGAACTCGGTGTCGCGGGGGTTGGCGCCCGGCCAGCCGCCTTCGATGAACCCGACGCCGAAATCGTCCAGGTGCCGGGCGATGGTCAGCTTGTCCGCGACCGTCAGGTTGATGCCTTCACGCTGGGCGCCGTCGCGCAACGTGGTGTCGAAGACATGGAAACTGTCGTCGGTGGGCTTGGCCTTGGTGGTCATGCTGGTCTGACTCCTGTCGGATGAGTGGATCCGGACGATCTGATTCCACTTGCCCCCATCATCCCGCGCGCCTCGTCCCGGCCGGTGGTGAGGGCCGGAAAACAAAAAACCCCTCGCGGGTGCGAGAGGTCTGCGCGCGGGTCTGGGGCACGGTGGCCGTGCCGTACATGGTGGTACGGGACGATCACTGCGGACCGGCGCGCCTGTTGCCGATAATCATGACGAACGAGGACACGGAAGCAGTCTGACACAGGACCGCCTCCGTGCCCGGCCCGTCTCAGGATGCGGGCGTGACGCTCGTCGCTCCGGCCGGCTCCCCCTTCTCCCCGGCCCGCACGGCGGCGACGCGGTTCAGGTCGATGTCGCGGGTCTCGCGCATCGTCAGGTAGACGACCAGCGAGACCGCGGCGCACCCGGCCACGTACCAGTAGAAACCGGATTCGGCGCCGGCGTTCTTGAACCACAGCGCCACGTACTCGGCGGTGCCGCCGAACAGGGCGTTGGCGACGGCGTACGAGAGACCGACGCCCAGGGCGCGGATGCCGGTCGGGAACAGCTCGGCCTTCACGCAGGCGTTGATGGAGGTGTAGCCGGTGATCACGAGGAGCGCGAGGAGCGCGAGGCCGAGCGCCGGCCAGAAGGTGTCCGCGTGCTTGAGCATCGTCATGATCGGCACGGTCAGGAAGGTCGAGCCGACCGCGAAGGTGATCAGCAGCGGGCGGCGGCCGATCCGGTCGGACAGCATCCCCGCCAGCGGCTGGACGCACATGAAGACGAACAGCGCGCAGAAGCTGACGAGCGAGGCGGTGGACTTCTCCATGCCGGCGCTCTTGGAGAGGAACTTCGTGAGGTAGGTCGTGTACGTGTAGTAGGCGACGGTCCCGCCCATGGTCAGCGCCATCACGAGGAACGCCTCGCGCCGGTGCTGCCACAGCACCTTCAGCGTGCCGCGGTCCTGCTGCTCGGCGGCGCCGGAGTCCGCGTACACCTCGGTCTCCAGCATGGAGCGGCGCAGGTAGAAGACGATGCCCGCGCCGAGCGCGCCGACGACGAACGGGATGCGCCAGCCCCAGTCGTGCAGCGCCGCCTCGGACATGTTGCGCTGCAGGAGGATCTGGAGGCCGAGGCCGACGAGCTGTCCGGCGGTCATGGACACGTACTGGAAGCTGGAGGCGAAGCCGCGCTTCTCGGGCGCGGAGGCCTCGGTGAGGTAGGTGGCGCTGGCGGCGTACTCCCCGCCGACGGACAGCCCCTGGAGCAGCCGGGCCAGCATCAGGACGGCGACGCCTCCGTACCCTGCCACGTCGTAGGTCGGCGCGATCGCGATCAGGACCGCGGAGGCCGACATGAGCGTCACGGTCAGCGTGAGGGCGGCCTTGCGGCCCCTGCGGTCACCGATCCGGCCGAGCAGCCAGCCGCCGACCGGCCGCATGAAGAAGCCGACGGCGAAGATGCCCATGGTGTTCATGAGGTTGGCGGTCTCGTTGCCTTCGGGGAAGAACGAGTCCGCGAAGTAGACCGCGAAGGTCGCGTACACGAACCAGTCGAACCACTCGACCATGTTGCCGGCCGAGCCGACCCAGATTTTCTTCCACTGCTCTCGTCCCATGGTTGGCCACCGTGCCCGAACCGCCGGAACCCCAACAAGGGTGCACGGCGCAACGATCGCGCGTACTTACGTGCGTTTCGTTCACGGTCGGGTGAACTCAGCCGTCGAGGGACAGCGATTCGTCGAGGAACTCCCGCACTTGGTCCAGGACGTGCTCGCGGCCCGTGCCGGGGAGGCCGACCGCCACATGGACGCTGAAACCGTCCAGGAGGGCGCGCAGCCGGGTGGCGAAGCGGTCGGCGTCGACCCGGCGCAGCTCCCCCCGCGAAACGCCCTCGGCGAGCAGCGCCACCAGGTCGCGGTGCCAGGCGCCCTCGATCGCGGCCTGCCGGACGCGTGCGTCGTCGTCGGCGTCGCGCGAGCGGTTCCAGACCTCCAGCCAGAGCGTCCAGTGCGGGTCGCGGTGGCCGGCCGGGAGGTAGAGGCCGATGTACTGATCGAGCCGCTCGCGGACCGTCGCGGGCCGGGAGAGCAGCCGGCGCCGCTCGGCCCCGAGCCGGTTCTCGCTCCACTCCAGGGTCTGGAGCAGCAGTTCGTCCTTGGTGCGGAAGTAGTAGAGGAGGTGGCCGCTGCTCATGCCGACCTCCCGGCCGAGCCCGGCCATCGTGAGGCCGTCGAGACCGCGTTCGGCGACGGTGGCCATGACGGCGGCGAGCACGTCCTCGCGGGGCGGGGCGGTGTTGCGGGTGCGCGGGGCGGGGGGCACGGTGTCAGACCTTCGGCTGCTGCTGGGTGATGCAGTGGATGCCGCCGCCCCCGGCGAAGATCGCGCGGGCGTCGACGAGAGTCACCGTACGGCCGGGGAACAGCTGGCGGAAGGTTGCGGCGGCCGCCTCGTCCCGCGGGTCGCCGAAGGCGCACAGGACGACGCCGCCGTTGCACAGGTAGTGGTTGATGTAGGAGTAGTCGACCCACTCCCCGCCGGCCCGCAGCACGGTGGGCGCCAGGACTTCCACGACCTCCAGCCGCCGCCCCTTCGCGTCGGTGGCGGCGCGCAGGACGCGGACGGTCTCCCGGGTGATCGCGTGGTCGGGGTGGGCCGGGTCCGGCTGGACGTGGGCGAGGACGGTGCCGGGGCGGGCGAAGGCGGCGACGATGTCGACGTGGCCGAGGGTGCCGTAGGTGCCGTAGTCACCGGCCAGGCCGCGGGGCAGCCAGATCGCCTTCCGGGTGCCGAGGCGCGCGTGGACCTCGGCCTCGACGTCCGCGCGGCTCCAGCCGGGGTTGCGTTCCCCGCCGAGCTGGACGGTTTCGGTGAGCAGGACGGTGCCCTCGCCGTCGACGTGGATCGCGCCGCCCTCGTTGACCAGGGGCGAGCTGTGCACGGGGACCCCGGCGAGCTCGGCGACGGAGCGCGCGATGTGCCGGTCGTGCTCCCAGCGGGCCCAGCTCTGGGCGCCCCAGCCGTTGAACGTCCAGTCGACGGCCGCCAGCTCGCGTCCGTCGGTGACGAAGGTGGGCCCGATGTCACGCATCCACGCGTCGTCGAGCGGGCGCACCGCCAGCTCGATGTCCGGGCCGAGCAGGGCGCGGGCGCCCTCCTCCTGGCCGGGGCCGACGACCACCGTGACGGGTTCGAAGCGGCGGACGGCGTGGGCGACGGCGGCCCAGGCGCGGCGGGCCTCGTCGAGTTCCGCGGCGGTGCCGAAGGTGGGGTTGGGGCCGGGCCAGGCCATCCAGGTGCGTTCGTGCGGGGCCCATTCGGGCGGCATGCGGAAGGTCACGGGAGCGGAGGTCCTTACAGGAAGTAGAGCCGGTTGAGGGAGACCGAGTCGGCGGGCTCGGAGCTGAGCGGGTCGCCGTCCAGGGTGACGAGGCCGCTGCGCGCGTCCACGTCGACCGCTCCGGTACGGGAGTTGAGGCGCAGGTCGGCGGGGCCGATGCCCCGGGTGCCGTGGACGCCGACGCGCCGCCTTCGGGTCGGCATGGCGTCCGCCCCCAGCTGGGTGGCGGCCTGCGAGACGAAGGCGACCGAGAGATCGGCGGCGGTGGCCCCGTACGCGCCGAACTGCGGCCCGAGGACCAGCGGTTCGCAGGTGTCGGTGGCGGCGTTGGGGTCGCCGGTGACGCCGTAGGCGGGGAAACCCGACTTCAGGACCAGTTGGGGCTTCGCGCCGAAGAACTCGGGGCGCCACAGCACGATGTCGGCGAGCTTCCCGGTCTCGATGGAGCCGATCTCGTGGGCGAGGCCGTGCGCGATGGCCGGGTTGATGGTGAGTTTGGCCATGTACCGCAGCACCCGGGCGTTGTCGTCGCCGGGCCCGTCGCCCTCCATCGGGCCGAGTTCGGCCTTCATCTTCCCGGCCATGGCGAAGGTGCGGCGGACGGTCTCGCCGGCCCGCCCCATGCCCTGGGCGTCGGAGGAGGTGATCCCGATGGCGCCCAGGTCGTGCAGCACGTCCTCGGCGCCCATGGTCCCGGCCCTGATCCGGTCGCGGGCCATGGCGGCGTCGCCCGGCAGGTCCGTCTTCAGGTCGTGAACGGAGACGATCATCCCGTAGTGCTCGGCGACCGCGTCCCGGCCGAAGGGAAGCGTCGGGTTGGTGGAGGAGCCGATGACGTTCGGCACGCCGGCCATCTTCAGGACGTTGGGGACGTGCCCGCCGCCGCAGCCCTCGATGTGGAAGGCGTGGATGGTGCGCCCCTCCAGGACGCGCAGGGTGTCCTCGACCGACAGGCACTCGTTCAGCCCGTCGCTGTGCAGGGCCACCTGGACGTCGTACTCCTCGGCGACGCGCAGCGCGGTGTCCAGGGCGCGGGTGTGGGCGCCCATATCCTCGTGGACCTTGAAGCCGCAGGCCCCGCCCTCCGCGAGCGCCTCGACGAGCGGCGCCTCGTGGGAGGAGGAGCCGCGGCCCAGGAAGCCGATGTTGACCGGCCAGGCGTCGAAGGCGTTGAAGGCGTGGCGCAGGGCCCATGGCGAGTTGACGCCGACGCCCCAGACCGGGCCGAACTCCTGGCCGATGACCGTGGTGACGCCGGAGGCGAGCGAGGCCTCCATGATGCGCGGCGAGAGCAGGTGGACGTGCGTGTCGACGGCGCCGGCGGTCGCGATGAGGCCCTCGCCGGACACGATGGAGGTCCCCGTGCCGACGACGACGTCCACCCCGTCGAGGGTGTCCGGGTTCCCGGCCCGGCCGATCGCCGAGATCCGGCCCTCGCGGATGCCGACGGACACCTTCCGGATGCCCTGCACGGCGTCGATGACCAGCACGTTGCTGATCACGACGTCACAGGTCTCCCGGACGGCGGCGGCCTTGAGGTGCAGGCCGTCCCGGGCGGTCTTGCCGAACCCGGCGAGGAACTCGTCGCCGGGCTTCTGCGCGTCGGACTCGACCCTGACGGTCAGCCCGGAGTCGCCCAGCCGGACCCGGTCACCGGCGCGCGGGCCGTGCACGGCGGCGTACTCGTACGGGTCGATGCTCATCGCTCCGCTCCCAGGTAGCCGCAGGCGGCCGCGCGCCGCAGCGCCTCCTCGCGCGCCCCGGGCGCGTCGAGCGGGCCGTCGACCAGCCCGGCGAACCCGATCGCCACGCGGTCGCCGCCCAGCGGCACCAGGCCCACCTCGACGTGCTCCCCCGGCCCGAAGCGGACGGAGGAGCCGGCGGGCACGCCCAGCCGCATCCCGTACGCCGCCGCACGGTCGAAGTCGAGCCGTGGATTGGCCTCGAAGAAGTGGAAGTGCGAGGTGACGGAGACCGGGACGGTGGCGGTGTTGCGGACGCTCAGGCGTACCGCGGGACCGGGCTCCGGCGTGGCGGGTCCGGGCACGACCGCGCCGGGGGCGTCGTCGCCCAGGCCCGCGCCCAGCGGCCGGGGGACCACGGCGAGCCGCGATCCGTCGTCGAAGACGGCCTCGACGTGCACCTCGGTCACGATGTCGGCGACCCCGGGCAGCACGTCGTCCGGCCCCAGGACCCGGCGGGCGGCCTCGATGGCCTCGGCGAGCCGGCGCCCGTCGCGGGCGGCCTCGCAGACGGTGTCCGCGATCAGCGCGGTGGCCTCGGGGACGTTGAGCCTCAGGCCGCGGGCCCGGCGGGCGCGGGCCAGCTCGGCGGCGCCGAAGAGCAGCAGCCGGTCGCGCTCGGTCGGGGTCAGTCGCATGGCTCACACCTCCTGGTTAGAGCAGCACTCTAACTGGAAGGCCGGGAGAAAGGGAACCTGCTGACGGGCCGATTCGAGCAGCACTCCAATTCCACGCGCACAAAAAGGCCGCGTCCGGGGGACGCGGCCTTCTGCGTGGGTGCGCGGGTCGGCTAGCCGAGCGGGTGCATCCAGCCGTGGGTGTCCTCGGCGACACCGCGCTGGATGTCCAGCAGGCGCTCGCGCAGCCGGAGGGTGACCGGGCCCGGCGTGCCGTCGCCCTGGGTCCACTCGCCGCCCGCGCTCTTCACGGTGCCGACGGGGGTGATGACGGCGGCGGTGCCGCAGGCGAAGACCTCGGTGAGGGTGCCGTTCGCGGTGTCGTCGCGCCACTGGTCGATGGAGACGCGGCTCTCCTCGGGCTCGTAGCCGAGGTCGGCGGCGAGCCTGAGCAGCGAGTCACGGGTGATGCCGGCGAGCAGGGAGCCGGTCAGCGCCGGGGTGACGATCTTGTTCCCGTACACGAAGTACAGGTTCATCCCGCCGAGTTCCTCGACCCACGTGTGCTCGACGGCGTCGAGGTAGGCGACCTGGTCGCAGCCCTTGGCCGCGGCCTCGGCCTGGGCGAGGAGGGACGCGGCGTAGTTGCCGCCGGTCTTGGCGTCGCCCATGCCGCCCGGGACGGCGCGCACGCGGTCCTCGGAGAGCCAGATGGAGACGGGCTTCACACCGCCGGGGAAGTAGGCGCCGGCCGGCGAGGCGATGACCAGGAAGAGGTACTCGTTGGCGGGCCGGACGCCGAGGCCGACCTCGGTCGCGATCATGAACGGGCGCAGGTACAGCGACTCCTCGCCGCCGTGGGCCGGGACCCAGGCCGCGTCCTGCTGGACCAGCGCGTCGCAGGCCGCGACGAACGTCTCGACGGGCAGCTCCGGCATGGCGAGCCGGCGGGCGGACGACCGGAAGCGCTCCGCGTTCGCCTCGGGGCGGAAGGTGGCGACCGTGCCGTCGGGCTGGCGGTAGGCCTTGAGGCCCTCGAAGATCTCCTGGCCGTAGTGCAGCGTCATGTTGGCGGGGTCGATCGACAGCGGCGCGTACGGGACGAGCTGGGCGTCGTGCCAGCCGCGGCCTTCGGTCCACTTGATCGTCACCATGTGATCGGTGAAGTGGCGGCCGAATCCGGGCTTGACCAGGATCGCCTCGCGCTCCGCGTCGGACAGCGGGTTCGAGGAGGGCTTGAGCTCGATCGTGGGCGTCGTCATGAGTACGTGTCCTTCACCGGTTTTGTGTGTGTAGGACCACGCCCACGCCAGCTCCTGTCGGACAGGTGCTAGGACGTCCGAGCTTCGCGGCAAGCCACGGTCCCGTTCGATTATCTCTCGTGGGAGGCCGTGCACGAAATGACGTGAATGCGGTCCAGGGTTCGATGGTGGCACCCGGGGCCGCACAGGAGAAGCCGCCGGGTGCGTGTGCGACCCGGCGGCTTCTGAGCAAGTCGTCGGATCAGCCCGCTACGCGTACCGCGAGCGCGTCGCCGATCTCGTCGGTGCTGCGGGCACTGCCGTCGCGCTCCGCGAGGTCGGCGGAGACGGCGTCCTCGATGCGCACGGCCTCGGCCTCGTAGCCGAGGTGGCGCAGCAGGAGGGCGACGGAGAGGACCGTGGCGGTCGGGTCGGCCTTGCCCTGGCCCGCGATGTCGGGGGCAGAGCCGTGGACCGGCTCGAACATCGACGGGAAGGCGCCCGTCGGGTTGATGTTGCCGGAGGCGGCCAGGCCGATGCCGCCGGAGACGGCCGCGGCGAGGTCGGTCAGGATGTCACCGAAGAGGTTGTCGGTGACGATGACGTCGAAGCGCTCGGGCTGGGTGACGAAGAAGATCGTCGCGGCGTCGACGTGCAGGTAGTCGGTGGTGACCTGGGGGTACTCGGCGGCGACCTTGTCGAAGGTGTTCTTCCACAGGTGGCCCGCGTAGACGAGGACGTTGTTCTTGTGGACCAGCGTCAGCTTCTTGCGCGGGCGGGCGGCGGCCCGCTCGAAGGCGTCGCGGACGACGCGCTCGACACCGAAGGCCGTGTTGAGGCTGACCTCGGTGGCGACCTCGTGCTCCGTACCCGTGCGCAGCGAACCGCCGTTGCCGGTGTACGGACCCTCGGTGCCCTCACGGACGACGACGAAGTCGATCTCCGGACGGCCGGCCAGCGGGGTCGCCGTGTTCGGGAACAGCTTCGACGGCCGCAGGTTGATGAAGTGGTCGAAGGCGAAGCGCAGCTTCAGCAGCAGCCCGCGCTCCAGGACGCCGGAGGGCACGGACGGGTCACCGATCGCACCGAGCAGGATGGCGTCGTGGCCCTTGAGGGCCTCCAGCTCCGCGTCCGGGAGGGTTTCACCGGTGCGGTGCCAGCGCTGGGCGCCAAGGTCGTACTCCTTGGTCTCCAGCTTCACATCCTGCGGGAGAACAGCGTTGAGGACCTTGAGGCCCTGGGCCACGACCTCCTGGCCGATACCGTCACCGGGGATCACTGCGAGATTGATGCTGCGAGACATGCCCGGCACATTACTGCGCGTCCCATCCCATGACACGTCACGTCCACCATACGGACACATGGGCAGCTGTACGTGTAGCGTTCACCTATCCGACGGAGTGCCGCCAGGGAACGGGTGGAGGTTGTCGCCCATGGACATCCCCCGTTTCGGCATCCCCGAGAAGCTCGCCGACCGCATGAGCATGGCCGAGCAGCACGACTACCTCCGCACCCGGCTGACCCGGCGCGGGGTGCTGCGTACGAGCGTGGCGACCGCCGCCGTGGCCGGCGCCGGCCTCGGCTCCTCGCTCGCCGCCTCGCCCGCGTACGCGGCGCCGGCGGTTCTCACCTCGCACAGCACCACCCGGGTGGACGGTTCGCTGGTCGCGCCGTTCGGCCGGCACCTGGCCTACGGCTTGGACCCGAAGACGCGGATGACGGTCTCCTGGCAGGTTCCGTTCGCCGTGCGCCGCCCGTACGTCCGCATCGGCCTGAAGCCTTGGTCGCTGAGCCGGAAGATCGACGCCGAGGTGCGTCACCTCACGACGCCGCTGCTCAACGACGGCAAGATCGCGGCGGCCGAGCAGTACTACGTCCACGCGGCCCTGGAGCGGCTGAAGCCCGGCACGACGTACTACTACGGCGTCGGCCACGACGGCTTCGACCCGGCCGACACCCGCAACCTGGGCACGCTCGGCACCTTCACCACGGCGCCCGCGCGCGCCGAGAAGTTCACCTTCACCGCCTTCGGCGACCAGGGCGTCAGCTACCACGCGCTCGGCAACGACCAGCTGATCCTGGGCCAGAACCCCGCCTTCCACCTGCACGCCGGCGACATCTGCTACGCCGACCCGTCCGGCTCGGGCCGGCCGACGGACACCTACGACGC
Organism: Streptomyces sp. NPDC005803; assembly: GCF_040630435.1. Classification (NCBI taxonomy): domain Bacteria; kingdom Bacillati; phylum Actinomycetota; class Actinomycetes; order Kitasatosporales; family Streptomycetaceae; genus Streptomyces; species Streptomyces sp. NPDC005803. The sequence continues at coordinate 43,329 of NZ_JBEXXO010000015.1, forward strand.
GCGCACCTGGGACCAGTTCCTGGCGCAGACCGAGACGGTCTCCAAGACCGTGCCGTGGATGGTGACGACCGGCAACCACGACATGGAGGCCTGGTACTCGCCCAACGGCTACGGCGGCCAGAACGCCCGCTGGACCCTGCCGGACAACGGCCCGGACCCGGTGAACCAGCCCGGGGCGTACTCCTTCACGCACGGCAACGTCGGCGTGATCGCGCTCGACGCCAACGACGTCTCCTACGAGATCCCCGCCAACTTCGGCATCAGCGGCGGCAAGCAGACCCGCTGGCTGGACCGCCGCCTGGGCGAACTGCGGGCCCGTCACGACATCGACTTCCTGGTGGTCTTCTTCCACCACTGCGCCTTCTCCACCACGAACGCCCACGCCTCGGACGGCGGGGTGCGCGAGGCCTGGGTGCCGCTCTTCGAGAAGCACCAGGTGGACCTGGTCATCAACGGGCACAACCACGTCTACGAGCGCACCGACGCGATCCTGAGGAACGAGGTCCGGCGCCAGGTGCCGATCGGCGAGCGCACCGACCCGACGCGGGACGGCATCGTGTACGTCACGGCGGGCGGCGCGGGCAAGGCGCTGTACGACTTCCCGGCGCCGGACAGCTTCGAGGGGCATGTCGCGGACCGGGAGAGCGTGGACACGTATCACTCGGTCAAGGGCGGCGGTAAGGCCGTCGAGACCGTGGAGTGGTCGCGGGTGCGTTACACCGGCTTCTCGTTCCTCGCGGTGGAGGTCGAGCCCGGGCGGAACGCGCGGATGAAGGTCACGGCGCTCGCCGAGTCCGGTGAGCGCATCGACCACTTCGAGATCAGCCGCGACTGATCCCGGCGCACGGCCCGGACCGGGATCGGGAGACGGCGCCCGGGGCCGGGGCCGGGGCCGGGAGACGGCCCGGTTCAGTGACCGGTGGAGCCGCCGTTGTCCCTGCGGTCGAGGGCCCGCTGCAGGGCGGCGGCGGCATTCTGCCGCTCCGACTCGGTGGGGCGGGGGGTGTGGCGGACGCGGCGACGGACAGTGGTCTCGGCCATGGTGGATCGACTCCTTGAGATCGCGAGGATTTCGAGATCGAAAAATCGTGAACGTGATGTCGAGATCAGGGATTTCGAGGTGCCGGAAGGGGCGGGGAGCAGGCGCCGCAGGGGTTGCCTGCTTCGGGGCGCGCGCTCACGACCGCCAGTCGCTTGATCTAGCGAGACGTTCGGCTTCTACAAAGCTAAGGCAGCCGCGCCGGTCTGTCTCCACAATTACTCGGACTTCCTACTATCTGAGACGGAGGTTTACGCGCGCTTACTCCCCACTCACTCTCAGCTCCCGGATGAGCGCCCGCACGGCGAGCGATCGTGCCAGCTCAGGGGTGGTGACATAGCCCACCGAACGCGTCGGGCGCTCCGGCCCCGAGAGCGGTGATCGCGACCGCGTCCGGTGCTCCTTCGAGTGACAGTCCCGGCATGATCGCCATACCGAGACCACGGGCCACCATCGAGAGCACCGCTCCGTCGTCCTCTGCCGCCTCTTCTCCCTGGTCGAGTCCCCGGTCGCCGCTCCCGGCCCCGGCGAGGCCTGGGTGGAGAACCTCTACCTCTCCGTCGACCCGTACCACCGAGAGGAGATGGACAACGGCTGGACGCTGAACACCCCGCTGGAGGCCGGGCCATCGGCCGGGTCGTCGCCTCCCGCGACCCTGCTCTCGCCGAGGGCGACCTCGTCTTCCACGGCCGGCGCAGCCACGCCCTGGCCTCACATCACGTCCCCGTCCCGCCAGTCGAAGACGAGCACCTCCGCGGCCGGCCCTCCACCGCACCGGAGCGCAGCACCCCCCGCCCCCCGGACGTACACACTGCCCTCCTCCTCGGCCAGCCGCTCCACCCCGCGCGGCCCCTGCACGGCGATCCGTCCCGGCCACACCGTCCAGCCGCGCCCCGCGTACAACGCGGCCCCGGCGGCCGACGCGGACAGGGCCCCGAACGCGTACGCCCCGTCGACGACCTCCTCCAGTGCGGCCATGACCTGCCCGCCGAGGCCCTCCCGCCGCCGGTCGGCGCGGACGGCGACGCCCTCCACGTAGCCGACGCGGCGGGAACGTCCGGCGTGGATCACCCGCCGCTGCACGACACTGCCGTGCGCGAGCAATCCGCTCGCATCGCGCACGCACGCGTGGATCCCGCCGAGCGTATGGTCCCAGTCGTCGTCGCTGAACGTGCCCGCGAAGGCGGCGTCCAGGAAGGCGCGGATCTCGTCGAGGGCCGCGGGGGCAAGCCTGCACGTGTGCACGGTCCGCAGTATCGGCTCAGTCATGCGCGCCAGCCTCTCAGGCCCGCACCTCCCCGGTACTCAGCCGCCGTTTGAGTACCTGTCCCGTGTCGAAGGATCGCGCGGCGCACGAGAGTTGGCTCCATGAACGGCCTCTACGCTCTCAAGCCCTGGTACGCGAACCGGCTCTCCGGTGTCCGCGCCTCGCTGGTCCGCCGTGAGGTGTCGCCCGACACCCTCACCGCCGTCGGCGTCGTCGCCGCGGCCGGCGGCGCGGCCGCGCTCGCCTGGCTGCCCGCCGGCATCTCCGCCCTTCCGGTCGCCGTGCTGCTCGCGGCCCGGCTCGCCTTCGCCAACCTCGACGGGGCGCTGGCCCGCGACACGGGCCGCACGACCAGGCGCGGAGCGGTGCTCAACGAGCTGGGCGACCGGGTCGCGGACCTGGTCGTCCTGGCGGGGTTCCTGGCGCTCGCCCCGCTGTGGCTGGTGGCGGTCGCCGCGCTCGCGGCGACGCTGCCGTCCTGGGTGTCGCTGGCCGGCGCCGCGGCCGGGGCGCCCCGGCGCAACGGCGGACCTGTCGGCAAGACGGAGCGCTGCCTGCTGGTCGTGGTCGCCGCGGCCAGCGGCTGGACCGTACCGGTACTGATCGTGATCGCCGCCGGTTCGCTGCTCACGGCGGTGCTCCGGCTGGCCGGGCTGTGGAGGGAGCTGGCATGAGCGCCGTACTGATCGCCGAGGAGGCGGCCGCGCGCGCGGTGCCGCTGGTCGCGGGTGTGCTGGGGGCGGGCGGGGTCGCGGTCGCGGTCCTTCCCTCGAAGGTCCGGATGCGGGCCGAACTGCGCAGGCGGTGGCGGACCTGGGCCCTGGTCGCGCCGGTCTTCCTCGGGGCGTACTTCCTGGGCGGCGGCGGCACGTACGCACTGGCCGCCGGCCTCGGGGTGATCGCGGTGAGCGAGTTCGTCCGGATGGCGGGGCTGCCGCGCGGCGACCACCTGGTGCTGGCGGCGGCAGCGGTCGTCCTCCCGGCGCTGGCGTGGCTGGCTCCGCAGCTGCTGGACGTGCGGGCGGCGGCGGTGCTGCTGGTCGCGGCCGCCCTGCCGGCCGTGCTGGCCGGGGACGACCGGACGGGCTTCACCCGCACCGCGCGCACCGCGTTCGGACTGCTGTGGATCCCCGTCGCCCTGACCGGTCTGGTGACGCTCGGCGAGACCGCGGTGGCGGTGGGCCTGGCGGTGGCGCTCGGCGATGTCGGCGCCTGGTGCGGGGGCACGGCACTGGGCCGGCGCGGACCGCTCGCCCGGCCGCTCTCACCGCTCTCCCCCAACAAGACCTGGGCGGGCGTGCTCGGGGCGGGCGTCGCGACGGCCCTGCTCCTGCTCGTACTCGGCGCGTTCAGCTTCCCGCTGTGGGCAGCGGTGACCGGTGGCTGTGTGCTCGGCGACCTGATCGAGTCGATGGTCAAGCGCGAGTCGGGGGTCAAGGACGCGGGCAGCTGGCTGCCCGGCTTCGGCGGCCTGCTCGACCGGATCGACTCCCTGCTGGTGGCCCTTCTCCTGGCGACGGTGACGACATGACGCACATCCTCGCGCGCACCCGCGGCCCGGCCGTGCTCCCGCGCCGCTCCCGGATCGGCTCCGCGCTCCGTCGCGGGCTGTGGTGGGGCGTGCTCAGCCTCACCGGCGGGGTCGAGCGACGCGGCCGGCTGCCGCGCGGCGGCTGCGTGGTGGTCGCCAACCACTCCTCGCACGCGGACACCGCGGCGCTCCTCGCGGCGCTCGACGCCCGGCACGCCCCGGCGATCGGGGCGGCGGCCGACTACTGGTTCGCCTCCCCGTGGCGGCGGCGGATCTGCCGCAGGCTGGCGGCCGGCTTCCCGGTGCGGCGGGGCGGCGGCGGGATGACGGATCTGCTCACCATGGCAGGGGAACTGCGGGCCGGCCGGGCGGTCGTCCTGTTCCCCGAGGGCACCCGGGCCAAGGGCGGCGCGCTGGGCGCCTTCCACCGGGGGGCGCTGGTCCTGGCCGAGGAGGCGGGGGTGCCGGTGGTGCCGGTGGGAATCGCCGGTACGGACCGGCTGCTGCCCAAGCACGGGCGGCTGCGGTCCTCCCTGGTGCGGGTGACGATCGGTGAGCCGCTGCCGTCCGCGGCCACCCCGGAACGGGCCCGTGACGCGGTGCTCGCGCTGCACGAGCGGACGGCGGCGGAACCCCTGCGGGACTCGGCGGCGCGGCGGCGGGTGGCGGCCGTGGTCACCTCGCGCTGGGGGCTGCCGCTGGCATTCTGCTGGGCGTTCGCGGAGGCGCTGAGCTGGCCGCTGATGCCGGAACTGCTGCTGGGTGTCGTCTGCGTGGCGGTGCCGCGCGCGGCCCTGAAGATGTCCGTGGGCGCGCTCGCCGGCAGCCTGGCCGGCGGGCTGCTCGCCCTGCACCTGGCTGCGGCGGGCGTGCACCTGCCCGCGCCGCTGACGACGGACCGGATGCGGGCGGAGGTCCGGCACGAGCTGGCGCTGGAGGGCGCGTCGGCGGTGCGCCACCAGCCGTGGAACGGCGTCCCGTTCAAGGTGTACGGCGCTGAGGCGGGCCGCGCCGGGGTCGCCCCGTCCGACTGGCTCACCGCCTCGGCGGCCGCCCGCGGCTCGCGCACGCTGACGGTGGGCCTCGCCCTCGCCGCCTTCGGCCTCCTGATGCGCCGGCACCGCCGCCACTACGGCCGCTACCTGGTGCTGCTGTGCGGCGGATTCGCGGTGGGGCTCGCGCTGATCGTGCGCGGCTGGGGCTGAGGCGGCGCGGGCCCGCATGGAAACCGCCCCCCGGCCGGCAGGGGAACCGGTCGGGGGGCGGGATTCGTGGCGGGGCGCCGGGAGGGCGGCGCCCCGGGCTGTCAGCCCTGGTGGGGGTAGGTGTAGTCGGTCGGCGGGACCAGCGTCTCCTTGATGGCCCGGGTCAGGGTCCAGCGCTGGAGGTTCTGCGGGGCGCCCGCCTTGTCGTTCGTCCCCGAGGCGCGGCCACCGCCGAAGGGCTGCTGGCCGACGACGGCGCCGGTCGACTTGTCGTTGATGTAGAAGTTCCCCGCGGCGTACCGCAGCTTCTCCATCGTGTACGCGGCCGCGGCGCGGTCGTTCGCGATGACGGAACCGGTCAGGGCGTAGTCGGAGACCGACTCCATCTGCTCCAGCATCGCGTCGAACTCGTCGTCCTCGTAGACGTGGATCGCGAGGATGGGGCCGAAGTACTCGGTCGTGAAGACCTCGTTCTCGGGGTCGCTGCACTCGATGACGGTAGGACGGACGAAGTAGCCCACCGAGTCGTCGTACGTGCCGCCGGCGATGATCGTGCACGCCGGGTCGGCCGCGGCGCGGTCGATGGCGGCCTTGTTCTTCGCGAAGGCGAGGTCGTCGATGACGGCACCCATGAAGTGGGAGAGGTCGGTGACGTCACCCATGGTGATGGAGTCGACCTCGGCCGCGAACTTCTCCTTGAAACCGGAGTTCCAGATGGAGGCCGGGACGTAGGCGCGCGAGGACGCCGAGCACTTCTGGCCCTGGAACTCGAAGGAGCCACGGGTCAGCGCGGTCTTCAGGACGGCGTGGTCGGCCGAGGGGTGGGCGACGACGAAGTCCTTGCCGCCGGTCTCGCCGACGAGGCGCGGGTAGGTGCGGTACTTCGCGATGTTGTTGCCGACCGTCTTCCACAGGTGCTGGAAGGTGGGGGTCGAGCCGGTGAAGTGGATGCCGGCCAGGTCGCGGTGGTTCAGGGCCACCTCGGAGACGGCGATGCCGTCGCCCGTCACCAGGTTGATGACGCCCTTGGGCAGACCGGCCTCCTCCAGGAGCTCCATCAGCAGCACGGCGGCGTGGGTCTGCGTCGGGGACGGCTTCCACACCACGACGTTGCCCATGAGGGCGGGGGCGGTGGGCAGGTTGCCCGCGATGGCCGTGAAGTTGAACGGCGTGATCGCGTAGACGAAGCCCTCCAGCGGACGGTGGTCCATGCGGTTCCACACGCCCGGGGAGTTGGCCGGGGGCTGCTCGGCGAGGATCTGGCGCGCGTAGTGCACGTTGAAGCGCCAGAAGTCGACGAGCTCGCAGGGGGTGTCGATCTCGGCCTGCTGGGCGGTCTTGCCCTGGCCGAGCATCGTGGAGGCGGCCAGCGTCTCGCGCCAGGGGCCGGAGAGCAGTTCGGCGGCGCGCAGGATGATGGCGGCGCGGTCGTCGAAGGCCATCGCGCGCCAGGCCGGGGCGGCGGCGAGGGCGGCGTCGATCGCGTCCTGGGCGTCCTGCTCGGTCGCGCCGGCGAAGGTACCGATGACGGCCTGGTGGTTGTGCGGCTGGACGACGTCGAAGCGCTCGCCGCCACCCATCCGCTTCTCGCCGCCGATGGTCATCGGCAGGTCGATCGGGTTCTGGCTGAGCTCCTTGAGCTTCGCCTCCAGGCGGGCGCGCTCCGGGGAGCCCGGGGCGTAGGAGTGGACCGGCTCGTTGACCGGCGCGGGGACCTGGGTGACAGCGTCCATGGTGTCCGTTGCTCCTTCAGTAGAGGGGTGGAGGGGGCTCAGCCCTTGGTGAGGATGGAGCGGCCGAAGAAGAGGAGGTTGGCCGGCTTCTCCGCGAGGCGGCGCATGAAGTAGCCGTACCAGTCGGTGCCGTACGCGGTGTAGACACGCATGCGGTGCCCCTCGGCCGCGAGCCGGATGTGCTCGTCGCTGCGGATGCCGTACAGCATCTGGAACTCGTACTCGTCGAGCTTGCGGCCTGCCTTGCGGGCCAGTTCCTGGGCGATGGCGATCAGGCGCGGGTCGTGGGATCCGATCATCGGGTAGCCCTCGCCCTCCATCAGGGTCCTCAGGATGCGGACGTAGGCCTTGTCGATCTCGGCCTTGGCCTGGTACGCGACGGAGGCGGGCTCCTTGTAGGCGCCCTTGACGATGCGCACGCGGCTGCCGGCGGCGGCCAGCCGGCGGGCGTCGTCCTCGGTGCGGAAGAGGTAGGCCTGGATGACGCATCCGGTCTGCGGGTGGTCCTTCCGCAGCTCCTCGTGGATGGCGAACATCGAGTCGAGGGTGGTGTGGTCCTCGGCGTCCAACGTGACCGTGGTGCCGATCGCGGCGGCGGCCTCGACGACCGGGCGGACGTTGGCGAGGGCCAGCTCGTGGCCGTTCTCCAGCGCCAGGCCGAACATGGAGAGCTTGACGGACATCTCCGCCCTGGTCCCCAGGCCGAGCTCCTTGAGGCGGCCGATGAGCTCCAGGTAGGCGTCGCGCGCGGCGGCGGCCTGCTCGGGGGTCGTGATGTCCTCGCCGACCACGTCGAGGGTGACCTCGAGGCCCTTGTCGGTGGCGTCCTCGATGACCGGGACGACCTGCTCGACCGTCTCACCGGCGATGAACCGGTCGACGACCTGCTTCGTGCCCGGGGCTGCCGAGATGAAACGGCGCATCTGGTCGCTGCGTGACGCGGCGAGTATCACGGGACCCAGCACGGGGCACCTCCACGGAAAGTACGGACGAAGGCCGTACCGCCCTGCACGTCCCCAAAGGGAACAGAAGCGGCACAGCACGGAGAACCACCGTGAATCTAAGGATTGCTCCGATCCTGTGCCATCGACAGCTGTCACGCATCCCTGCCCTGGTTCTCAGACATATGTCTGAAGGAATGCGAGAATGGCTGGGTGAAGGGCGATTACCAGGAACTGGTCGACGAGATCTCCGCGTTGCTCGGCGTCCCCGCGACGCTGGAGAACCGGGATTTCGGCCTGGTGGCCTTCGGGGCGCACGACAGCGACGACGACACGGCGATGGACCCGGTCCGCACCCGGTCGATCCTGACCCGCCGCTCCACCCCGGCCGTCCGCGCCTGGTTCGAGAACTTCGGCATCACCCGCGCCACGGGCCCCGTCCGCATCCCCGCCGCCCCGGAAGCCGGTGTCTACCGGGGCCGGATCTGTCTCCCGGTACGCCATCGGGGTGTCGTGCTCGGTTACGTATGGCTGCTGGACGCCGACCCCGGGCCGACCGACCGGCAGCTCGACGCGGCGATGGACGTGGCGGCCCGGATCGGGCCGCTGCTCTCCGACGAGGCGCGGGCGGGCAGCGACCTGTCGCGGGAGTTCGGCGCGGTTCTCACGGCGGGGCGGGGCTGGCAGCGCGACATGGCGGTGGCGGCGCTCAGCGAGGCCCTCGGCCCGGACGCGGAGGGGCTGCACACCGTGGTGTGCGTGACCCCGTGGCCGGATGACCCGCCGTCGGTGCGCACGGTGCCGTCGGCGGCGGCCCTGTCCGGCGCCCCCTCCCCGGCCGGCGCGGGCAGCCGCGCACTGGCCGCGCTGGTCCGGCTGCGGTCCCCCGACGTCCTGGACCCGGCGCTCACCGCCGCGGCCCGGCTGCGCGCCGGCGCGGGGGCGGCCGCCACCGCCGGGATCGCGGTCCCCCGCCGCGGCCTCGCGGAGCTGGCCGACGCGTGGCACGAGGCATCGGGCGCGGCGAGGGCGGCAGCGGCCGAGACCCGGTTCGGCCCGGTCGCCGAGTGGTCCGCCATCGGCCCGTACCGCCTGCTGACCTCGCTCCCTCCGGACACGCCGCCGGACCACGCGGTCCGCCCGCTGCTCACCCCGCCGCACCGGGACCTGGCCCGTACCGCCGAGGTGTTCCTCGACTGCGCGGGCCAGGCGTCCAGGACCGCGGCCGAGCTGGGCATCCACCGCCAGACGCTGTACTACCGCCTCTCGCGGGTCCAGCAGCTCACCGGCCTGGACCTGAACGACGGCGAGGACCGGCTGCTGCTGCACATGGCGCTGAAGGCGTCCCGGCTCTGAAGCCGCCCGGCCCCGCAGCCGCCCGGCCCCGCTGCCGCCCGGCTCTGAAGGCCCCCGGCTTCGAAGGCGCCCCGGCTCCGGAGGCGACCTGCCCCGCCCTACAGCCAGGACGGCGGGTCGGGCGCGACGATCGGCCGGTCGCTGACGACGGCCGCCATGACCAGGGGCGCGTCCCCGTCGCTGTGCCCCACGCTCACGCCGACCCAGCGCTCCCGTGCGGACACCGGCCCCCATGCGGTCAGATCGCCGTAGCAGTCCGCGGCGAGGAGAGCCTCGAAGAGAGCCGGGACCGCCGCCGGTCCGCCGTGCTCCCTGAGGAGCAGCGCCACATGGACCGCCACCTGGTGGTGGGCTCCCCAGCGGGCGTCCAGCTCCGCGACGAGCGCGGCCAGCAGTGCCTCGGCCGCCTCCTGCGCGTCGTCCCACGCCGGGCCGTCCACCCCGTCGAGGGCGTCACCTTCCCAGAGGGGGACGATCCGGAAGCCCTCGCCCGTGGTCACCGCCCACTCCCCGGTGACCGGGTCCCCGTCGGCCGCCGTCGGGCCGGCGGCGGGCAGCGGCGCGGTCAGCAGCGCCTCCACCTCGGCGACGGCCCGCGCGAGGGCGAACGCCTCCCCCGCCCGCACGCTCATCGCACGCGGCCGTTCCCGCGAGGTTCCTGGATCCGCTTCCTCATCCGTACCGACTCCCGCCTGCGCCACCGCCGTTGCCGTGCACGCGCCGACGGCACAGGCTACTGGGAGGCGTCCGGATCCGCGGGACGGACCCGCCCTTCCAGCACCACCTTCAGCCCGTCCGTCAGGTCCTGCGCCGAGGGTGCCGACCCACTGTCCATCAGCCACTGGACCATGACGCCCGCGAGCAGCGCCTGGCAGAAGAGTCCGGCGACCCGGGCCTTCTCGGGTTCGGCCTCGGGGTCGATGCCCAGCATGTTCTCGGCCAGTCCGTCACGGCCGTCGCGCTGCGGGCCGGCGAGGGCCTTCTGCAGCTCGGGGTCGGAGTCGATCCGGGAGACGACCTCCATCTGGAGCTGCCAGACCGCACGGGCCTGCTCGTAACTGCCGATCACCCGCTCCCAGGTCTCGCGGAACTGGTCGAGCGGCGCCGGCGGCACGTCCTGCGGCCCCTCGGCCGCGTCCCCGGTCAGCACATCGCCCCACTCCTCCGTCACCTTGAGGAAGGCGAGGTTGAGCAGGGCCTCCTTGGAGCCGTAGTGGTAGCCGATGGAGGCGAGGTTCGTCCCCGAGGCCGCCACGATGTCGCGCGCCGTCGTCCGGGCGTAGCCCTTCTCCAGCAGGCAGCGCTTGGCGCCTTCGAGCAGATCCTCACGATGTCCCATGACAGCAGCGTACCCGGCATGTGGACGTTTGTGTAAGACGCACGTCTACATGCCGGGTACGGGGGCTGCGGCTCGCGAGCCCCGGCCCACTCGGCCCGCTTCGGACGGGAGGGCCGAAAGGAGCGCGGTGCGTCAGTCGGTGAGGTTCACCGAACGGGCGGAGGCCGCACCGATCTCGGCCGAGATCTCGGCCAGCACCGACGCCGGGACGTCGTCGTCGACGGTGAGGACGACCAGCGCCTCGCCGCCCGCGGCGGCCCGGGAGACCTGCATGCCCGCGATGTTCAGACCGGCCTCACCGAGGATCTTGCCGACCGCGCCGACGACACCGGGGCGGTCGTCGTAGCGCAGCACGACCATGTGGTCGGCGAGCGCCAGGTCCACATCGTGCTCGCCGATCGCGACGATCTTCTGGAGGTGCTTGGGACCGGCCAGCGTGCCGGAGACCGCGACCTCCTCGCCGCCGGACAGCGTGCCGCGCACGGTGACCATGTTGCGGTGGTCGGGCGACTCGGAGCTGGTGGTGAGGCGGACCTCGACACCGCGCTCCTGCGCGAACAGCGGGGCGTTCACGTACGACACGGTCTCGTCGACCACGTCCTCGAAGACGCCCTTGAGCGCGGAGAGTTCGAGCACCTTCACGTCGTGCTGGGTGATCTCGCCGTACACCTCGACGTCGAGACGGGCCGCGACCTCGCCCGCGAGCGCGGTGAAGATCCGGCCGAGCTTCTCGGCGAGCGGCAGTCCGGGACGGACGTCCTCGGCGATGACGCCGCCCTGGACGTTGACCGCGTCCGGCACGAGCTCACCGGCGAGGGCGAGACGGACGGACTTGGCGACCGCGATGCCCGCCTTCTCCTGCGCCTCGTCGGTGGAGGCGCCGAGGTGCGGGGTGCAGACGACCTGGTCGAACTGGAACAGCGGGGAGTCCGTGCAGGGCTCCTTGGTGTACACGTCGAGACCGGCGCCGGCGACGCGGCCCTCCTTGAGGGCGGAGGCGAGCGCCTCCTCGTCGACGATGCCGCCGCGCGCGGCGTTGACGATGCGCACCGAGGGCTTCACCTTGTGCAGCGCCTCGTCGCCGATCAGGCCGAGCGTCTCCGGGGTCTTGGGGAGGTGCACGGTGATGAAGTCGGAGACCTCGAGCAGCTCGTCCAGCGAGAGGAGCTTGACGCCCATCTGCGCGGCGCGCGCGGGCTGGACGTAGGGGTCGTACGCGACGATCTTCATACCGAAGGCCGACATGCGCTGGGCGACCAGGACACCGATGCGGCCGAGGCCGACGACGCCGAGGGTCTTCTCGCTCAGCTCCACACCGGTGTACTTGGAGCGCTTCCACTCGCCGTTCTTGAGGGCGGTGTTGGCCTGGGGGATGTTGCGCGCGGTGGCGACCAGCAGACCGCAGGCGAGCTCGGCGGCGGTGACGATGTTGGAGGTCGGTGCGTTCACGACCATGACGCCGGCCTTGGTGGCCGAGGAGACGTCGACGTTGTCCAGACCGACGCCCGCGCGGGCGACGACCCTCAGCTTCTTCGCGGCGGCGATGGCCTCGGCGTCGACCTTGGTGGCGGAGCGCACCAGGATGGCGTCGACATCGGCGATCGCGGGGAGGAGCTCGGCGCGGTCCGCGCCGTTGCAGTGCCGGATCTCGAAGTCCGGGCCCAGGGCGTCCACCGTGGCGGGCGACAGCTCTTCAGCGATGAGTACGACAGGTTTCGAGCTCACGTGAGTCCTCACAGATCCAGTGCGGACGGCCGTCCCGACGGCCGCAGGCGGTGGAGGGGCTTGCCGCGTGGAAGACGCACGACACTGTGGGCCTGACGCGTGTATGTGTGGAGAAGTGTAGTCATGCGCGACGACGCATACTGCGCCCCGTCGGAAGGATCACCCGCAAGAGACTGGACGACTTGTACACACGTACGACGCCGCCTCTTCCAGCGGTGAAGCAGGGCGGATGCCGGAAAGGGGCGGGTCCGGGACCCGCCCCTTTCCGGCGCCGTGTTACGCGTCCTCGTCGTTGACCCAGCTCATGAGCTTGCGCAGCTCACGGCCCGTGGTCTCCAGCAGGTGGTCGCTGTCGGCCTTCTTGTACTCGTTGTACTTGGGCAGACCGTTGTGGTACTCGGCCATCCAGGCGTTGGCGAAGGTGCCGTCCTGGATCTCGGTGAGGACCTTCTTCATCTCGGCCTTGGTGTCGGCCGTGATGATCCGCGGGCCGGTGACGTAGTCGCCCCACTCGGCGGTCTCCGAGATCGACCAGCGCATCTTCTCCAGGCCGCCCTCGTACATGAGGTCCACGATGAGCTTCAGCTCGTGGAGGCACTCGAAGTACGCGATCTCCGGCTGGTAGCCGGCCTCGGTCAGGGTCTCGAAACCGGCCTTGACCAGGGCGGCGGTGCCACCGCAGAGGACGGCCTGCTCACCGAACAGGTCGGTCTCGGTCTCCTCGGTGAAGGTCGTCTTGATGACGCCGGCCCGGGTGCCGCCGATGCCCTTGGCGTACGAGAGGGCGAGCTCCAGGCCCTTGCCCGAGGCGTCCTGCTCGACGGCCACGATGCACGGGACGCCGCGGCCCTCCTCGTACTGGCGGCGGACCAGGTGGCCCGGGCCCTTGGGGGCGACCATGCAGACGTCGACGCCGGCCGGCGGCTTGATGAAGCCGAAGCGGATGTTCAGACCGTGGCCGAAGAACAGCGCGTCGCCGTCCTTGAGGTTGTCCTTGACGGACTCCTCGTAGACCTGGGCCTGGATCGGGTCCGGCACCAGGATCATGATGACGTCGGCCTCGGCGGCGGCCTCGGACGGCGTCACCACGCGCAGGCCCTGCTCCTCGGCCTTGGCCTTGGACTTGGAGCCCTCGTGCAGACCGACACGGACGTCGACACCCGAGTCGCGCAGCGACAGCGCGTGGGCGTGGCCCTGGCTGCCGTAGCCGAGAACCGCGACCTTGCGGCCCTGGATGATGGACAGGTCGGCATCGTCGTCGTAGAACATCTCGGCCACTGGGTCTTCTCCTTGGTGTGCAGGTGTTGCGTCCCACCGTACGGCGGGGTGCGTCAGTTACGTTGTCGGGTCTCGCCATACGAGCGGCGCGGCGGACCCGGAGTGATTTACGCCGTGCGGTCGAGGGCGCGCAGCGACCGGTCGGTGATCGAGCGCGCGCCGCGCCCTATGGCGATGGTGCCGGACTGGACGAGCTCCTTGATGCCGTACTGCTCCAGCATCTTGAGCATCGCCTCCAGCTTGTCGGCGCCGCCGGTCGCCTCGATCGTGACGGCCTCGGGGGAGACGTCCACGGTCTTGGCGCGGAACAGCTGGACGATCTCGACGATCTGGGAGCGGGTCTCGCTGTCGGCGCGGACCTTCACCAGGACGAGCTCACGCTGGATCGCAGCGGACGGCTCGAGTTCGACGATCTTCAGGACGTTGACCAGCTTGTTGAGCTGCTTGGTCACCTGCTCCAGGGGCAGGTCCTCGACATTCACGACGATGGTGATGCGGGAGATGTCGGGGTGTTCGGTGGTACCGACCGCGAGCGAGTCGATGTTGAAGCCTCGGCGGGAGAACAGGGCGGTGATCCGGGCGAGGACACCGGGCTTGTTCTCGACCAGGACGGAGAGCGTGTGCTTGGTGGACATGAAGTCGGTCTCTCTCTGTCTCTCAGTCGTCTTCGTTGTCGCCGAAGTCGGGGCGGACGCCGCGGGCTGCCATGACCTCGTCGTTGGAGGTGCCGGCGGCGACCATCGGCCACACCATGGCGTCCTCGTGGACGATGAAGTCGATGACGACCGGGCGGTCGTTGATCGCGTTGGCCTCGGCGATGACCTTGTCCAGGTCGGCCGGGTCCTCGCAGCGGATCGCGTGGCAGCCCATGGCCTCGGACAGCTTGACGAAGTCGGGCACCCGGGTGCCCTTGGCCGCGTTGCCGTCCGTGTCGGCGCCGGAGTGCAGCACGGTGTTGGAGTACCGCTGGTTGTAGAAGAGGGTCTGCCACTGGCGGACCATCCCGAGGGCGCCGTTGTTGATGATGGCGACCTTGATCGGGATGTTGTTGAGCGCGCAGGTGGTGAGCTCCTGATTGGTCATCTGGAAGCAGCCGTCACCGTCGATCGCCCAGACCGTGCGGTCCGGCATGCCGGCCTTGGCGCCCATCGCGGCCGGGACCGCGTAGCCCATCGTGCCCGCGCCGCCGGAGTTCAGCCAGGTGGCGGGCTGCTCGTACTGGATGAAGTGCGAGGCCCACATCTGGTGCTGCCCGACGCCCGCGGCGAAGATCGTGTCCGGCGGGGCGAGTTCACCGACGCGCTGGATGACCTGCTGCGGCGAGAGGCTGCCGTCCTCCGGCAGGTCGTAGCCGACGGGGTAGGTGTCGCGCCACCGGTTGAGGTCCTTCCACCAGGCGGCGTAGTCGCCGGTGCGGCCCTCGGTGTGCTCGGCCTGGACCGCCTGGACGAGGTCGGCGATGACCTCGCGGGCGTCCCCGACGATCGGGACGTCCGCGGCCCGGTTCTTGCCGATCTCCGCCGGATCGATGTCGGCGTGGACGATCTTGGCGTACGGGGCGAAGCTGTCCAGCTTGCCGGTGACCCGGTCGTCGAACCGGGCGCCGAGGGCGACGATCAGGTCGGCCTTCTGCAGTGCGGTGACGGCGGTGACCGCACCGTGCATACCGGGCATCCCCACGTGCAGCGGGTGACTGTCGGGGAAGGAGCCGAGCGCCATCAGCGTGGTGGTGACGGGCGCTCCGGTGAGCTCGGCCAGCACCTTGAGTTCGGCGGTGGCCCCGGACTTCATGACGCCGCCGCCCACGTACAGCACCGGGCGCTTGGCCTGGGTGATGAGCTTGGCGGCCTCGCGGATCTGCTTGGCGTGCGGCTTGGTCACCGGGCGGTAGCCCGGCAGGTCCATCACCGGCGGCCAGCTGAAGGTGGTCTTCGCCTGGAGCGCGTCCTTGGCGATGTCGACCAGGACCGGTCCGGGGCGGCCGGAGGCGGCGATGTGGAAGGCCTCGGCGATGGTGTGCGGGATGTCCTCGGCCTTGGTGACCAGGAAGTTGTGCTTGGTGACCGGCATCGTGATGCCGCAGATGTCGGCTTCCTGGAAGGCGTCGGTACCGATGGCGGCGGAGGCGACCTGCCCGGTGATCGCGACGATCGGCACCGAGTCCAGGTACGCGTCGGCGATCGGGGTGACCAGGTTGGTGGCGCCGGGACCGCTGGTGGCCATGCAGACGCCGACCTTGCCGGTGGCCTGCGCGTAGCCGGTGGCCGCGTGGCCTGCGCCCTGCTCGTGACGGACCAGCACATGACGCACCCGCTTCGAGTCCATCATGGGGTCGTACGCCGGAAGGATGGCGCCGCCGGGAATGCCGAATACCGTGTCGGCCCCCACCTCCTCGAGGGAGCGAATGAGGGACTGCGCACCCGTGACGTGCTCAACGGTGGCGGACGACGATCCGCCGTTACGGGCCCGCGGCTGGGGATGGTGGGCCCCGGTGGCCTGCTCGGTCATCGGCATTCTCTTCTCGAAGCTGAGGATTTTTACAAGTGTTTTGCGTTGGTTTGCGTGGCGCCGGTGCAACAAAAAACCCCTCGTGCCGTGAGGCAAGCGAGGGGAGCGCGTCGGTGCGGTCTGCAGAGTGTCATCGAGGGACTCTGCTTCAGCCGACGCGCTTTTCAAGTACGAGAATTCGGGTGCGCATGGCATTGACCCTCTCTCCGACGCACTCGGCGTGTCAAGTGGGTGGGACGGGCGTCTCACCATGTGAGCCGGTGAGGAGGGGGACCGAGCCGCCCGCCAGGACGGGCTGGGCGGCCGGACTGCCGGGCACCGGGAACTCGCCGCGCACCAGCGCGCGGCGCAGCCGGTACTCGTCCAGCGGCCCGGAGAAGGCCATGCCCTGGCCGTGCGTACAGCCCATGGCGCGCAGGGCCAGGACCTGTTCCGGTACGTCGACGCCGTCGGCGACGGACTGCATGCCGAGGTCGCAGGCGATCCGCAGCAGCCCGCTGGTGATCTTGTGCAGCCGGGCGGACTCGACGACACCCTCCACCAGGCCCCGGTCCAGCTTCAGTACGTCGATGGGGAGCCGGCGCAGGGCGTTGATCGCGGCGTAGCCGCTGCCGAAGCCGTCCAGAGCGATCCGTACGCCGAGGCGCCGCAGGGCGACCAGGCGCTGTTCGAGTTCGTCGAAGGAGACCCGGGGGTCGCTGTCGGCGACCTCGATCATCAGGGCCCCGGACGGCAGCCCGTGCCGCGTCAGCAGCGCCTCGACGGAGCCGAACGGCATCCCCTTGTCGAGCAGCCGGCGGGCGGAGAGCCGTACGGCCACGGAGACCTGGTGGCCGGCCCTGGCCCGGTCGGCGGCCTGCTCCACGGCCTCTTCGAGGAGCCAGCGGCCCAACTCCGCGGTGCGGTCGCCGTCCTCGGCGACGCGGAGGAACTCGGCGGGCGTGAACAGGAGGCCCTGGGTGGAGCGCCAGCGGGCCTGCGCGGCGACGGCGGCGACGGTACCGCTGGCCAGGTGGACCACGGGCTGGTGCAGCAGCGCGAACTCGCCGTCCCGCAGGGCGGTGCGCAGCCGGGAGGCCAGCTCGGAGCGGCGCACCACCTCGGCCTGCATCTGCGGGGCGTACAGCTCGACGCGGTCCTTGCCGCCCGCCTTGGCGCGGTACATGGCCAGGTCGGCGTTGCGCATGAGGTCGTTGGGGGTGATGCCGGGCTCGGCGAAGGCGACGCCGATGGAGGCGGTGACCCGGACCTCACCGGCGCCGATGCGGTACGGCTGGGAGAGCGTGAGGCGCAGCCGGTCGGCGATCTCGTGGACCTGGTACTCGCGGGCCGCCTGGTCGCGTCCGCCGTCGCCGACGATGAGCGCGGCGAACTCGTCCCCGCCGAGGCGGGCCGCGGTGTCCCCCGCGCGGACGGATTCCTGGAGGCGGCGGGCGGCCTGGATCAGGAGCTCGTCGCCGGCCTGGTGGCCGAGCCGGTCGTTGGCCGCCTTGAAACCGTCCAGGTCGATGAAGAGGACGGCGGTACCCGCGTCGCCCGTACGGCGGCCGCCGAGGACCCGGCGGACCCGGTCGGTGAAGAGCGCCCGGTTGGGCAGGTCGGTGAGCGGGTCGTGCTCGGCGTTGTGCTGCAACTGGGCCTGCAGGCGTACCCGTTCGGTCACGTCGCGGCTGTTGAGGATCAGGCCGCCCTGGTGGCGGTTGACGGTGGACTCGACGTTCAGCCATTCGCCGGTGCCGGAGCGGAAGCGGCATTCGATGCGGGTGGTGGGCTCCTCGGCGGGCGGGGCCGCGAGGAACCGCCGCACTTCGTGGACCACCTGGCCCAGGTCCTCGGGGTGGATGATCGAGGCGAGCTCGGCGCCGACGAGGTCGTCCGCCTCGCGCCCGTAGACACCGGCGGCGGCGGGGCTGACGTAGCGGAGTATTCCGGTCGGGGCGGCGATCATGATGACGTCGCTGGAACCCTGCACCAGGGAGCGGAAGTGGTTCTCCTTCTGGGCCAGTTCCTGGGTGAGGGCGATGTTGTCGACGAGCATGATGCCCTGCCGCACGACCAGCGCGAGCACCACCGTGCACCCGGTGAAGACCACGACGCGGTCCACCCGGCGGCCCTCGATGACGTTGTAGAGGATGCCCAGGGTGCAGACGGCCGCGGCGAGGTACGGCGTCAGCGCGGCCAGCGAACCCGAGATGGGGCGGCTGACGGTGGGCGGCACGGGCCGCTGCCGGTCGGGGCCGTCCTCGTCCCGGGCGACGCCCCACGGGGCGTACGCGAGGAGCAGCGACCCGGCGAACCAGCCGGCGTCGAGCAACTGGCCTGACCGGTAGGTCTGGCGCAGCAGCGGTGAGGTGAACAGGGCGTCGCACAGGACGGTGAGGGCCAGCGCGGCGATGGCGGTGTTCACCGCGGCGCGGTTGACGCTGGAGCGCCGGAAGTGCAGGGCCAGCACCATGGACACCAGGACGATGTCGAGCAGCGGATAGGCCAGCGAGAGAGCCGCGCGGGCCACGCTGGCGCCCTCGACGTCGGCCTCGTGCGCGGTGTGGGCGAGGGCGAGGCTCCAGGAGAGCGTGAGGAGCGATCCGCCGATCAGCCAGGAGTCGAGGACCAGACAGACCCAGCCGGCCCGGGTGACGGGGCGCTTGGCGAGGACGAGCAGTCCGACGATGGCGGGCGGCGCGAAGCAGAGGAAGAAGAGGTCGGCCGGGGAGGGGCTGGGCACGGGGACCCCGCGCACGAACTCGTACCAGCCCCACACCCCGTTGCCCGCCGCGGCCATCAGGGAGGAGAGCGAGAACAGCAGCCAGGCCGGCCGGGCCCTGTTGTCCGCGGAGCGCGCGAACAGGAAGCAGGAGACGGCGGCGACCAGGGCGGCCGCGCTCAGGCCGAAGTCCCCCATGAACACGGCGAGTCGCTCCGCGCCCCAGCCCACGGCCGCCCCCACGGCGTATCCCGCGCAGACGAGGGCCAGGAGGAGTCTCGGGACCACCGCGGGCGCCCGGCCCACGGCCGGCCGACGGGCCGCGAACGCCCCGCGCGCGCTCGCCTGCGCGCTCACCGGGGTGCCCCCGACGTCGCCGGACGGCTGCGTCGCCGGCGCACCGGACGCGCCGTCGGCAGCCGTCGGCCGCCCTGCCGTGTCGGATCGTTCGCCCATCGGCCGTACATCGCCCCTCGCCCCCTCGCGTGTGGCTTCCTCCCCCGGCACCGTCACTTTCACGGCTGCCCCCTTTCGGGACGATACACCAGAGTCGTCACACAGGGACATAGTTCCTCTACTCTCCGTGACGACCTGCGGTGTTGTCGGCACGCAGAGGTACGAAACGTGCCCGTAGCGTGTTCAGTCGAGGGTGCGCACGACGTTGTGCAGCGGTTCCCCCGCGGCGAAACGGCTGAGCTGTCCGGCGAGCAGACGCCTGGCGCGCGGCAGGAACGCCGAGGTGCTGCCGCCGACATGCGGAGTGATGAGGACGTTCGGAGCATGCCAGAGGGGATGGCCGGACGGGAGCGGTTCCGGGTCGGTGACGTCGAGGGCGGCGCGCAGCCGGCCGGACTCGAGTTCGGACAACAGGGCCTTCGTCTCGACGACACCGCCGCGGGCCACGTTCACCAGCAGCGCCCCGTCCGGCATCGCCGCCAGGAAGTCCGCCCCGACCAGCCCTTGTGTGGACGGGTTCAGCGGGGTGGACAGAATGACGATGTCGGCCTCGGGCAACAGTGCGGGCAGGTCGTCGAGCGTGTGTACGGGTCCGCGTGCGGTTGTCCGCGCGGAGCGCGCGACGCGCGCCACCCGCGCGCACTCGAAGGGCGCGAGCCGGTCCTCGATGGCGGATCCGATCGATCCGTACCCGACGATCAGCACGGACTTGTCGGCGAGGGCCGGGTAGAAGCCGGACCGCCACTCCTCGCTGTCCTGGCCGTGCACGAATCCGGGGAACCCGCGCAGCGAGGCGAGGATCAGCGCGAGGGTGAGCTCCGCGGTGGACGCCTCGTGCACCCCCTTGGCGTTGCACAGGCGAACGCCCGCGGGCAGCAGCCCGAGGCCCGGCTCCACGTGGTCGATGCCCGCGGAGAGCGTCTGCACGACCTGGACCCCGCTCATGGCGCCGAGCGGGCGGACCGCGACCTCCGGTCCCTTCATGTAGGGGACCACGTAGAAGGCGCAGTGCGCGGGGTCGGCCGGGTAGTCCTGCCCGCCGTCCCAGAAACGGTAGCGGAGGCCCTCGGGGAGCCCTTCGATGCCGTCGGCCTCGAAGGGCATCCACACGTCGGGGAGATCGGTGGAACGCCTGGTGGAAGTCATGGTCAGGAGGCTATGCGAAGCGCGGCGGTGCGCAGAGGTTAGTTTTGGGGGTGCGGTGCGAGGGAGGGTTCGGGGAGTTGGAGCGCAGAAGTCTCGGTGCGGCGGCGCTCGCCGTGGGTGCGGTCGGCCTCGGCTGCATGCCGATGAGCTGGGCGTACAGCGCCTCCCGGCAGCGTGGTGACGAGGCGTTGCGCGCGGTGCACGCGGCGCTCGACGCCGGCGTCGACCTGCTCGACACCGCCGACATGTACGGGCCGTTCACCAACGAGCTGCTGGTGGGGCGGGCGTTGAAGGGCCGCCGTGAGCAGGCCTTCGTCTCCACCAAGTGCGGGCTGCTGGTGGGCGATCAGCACATCGTGGCCAACGGCCGCCCTGGTTATGTGCGGCGGGCCTGTGACGCCTCGCTGCGGCGGCTGCAGACGGATGTGATCGATCTCTACCAGCTCCACCGGGCCGACCCCGAGGTGCCGGTCGAGGAGACCTGGGGCGCCATGGCGGAGCTGGTGACCGCGGGCAAGGTACGGGCGCTCGGGCTGTGCGCGGTCGGCGCCAGGGCCGCCCGCAGGCCCGGAGCGCGGACGCACGACGAAACGATTCGGCAGCTGGAGCGGGTCCAGCAGGTCTTCCCGGTGAGCGCGGTGCAGGCGGAACTGTCCGTGTGGTCCCCGCAGGCGCTGGAGGCGCTGGTGCCGTGGTGTGCGGCGCGCGGGGTCGGGGTGCTGGCCGCGATGCCGCTGGGCAGCGGTTATCTGACGGGGACGCTCACTCCGGGGCAGGGCTTCGAGCCGGAGGACCTGCGGGCCAGGCATCCGCGGTTCACGGCCGAGATCATGGCCGCGAACCAGCCGGTGGTGGTGGGGCTGCGGCGGATCGCGGAGCGGTACGGGGCGACGCCGGCGCAAGTGGCGCTGGCCTGGGTCCTGCGGCAGGGGCCCCATGTCGTGCCGGTGCCGGGGACCAAGCAGGAGCGGTGGGCCGTCGAGAACGCGGGGGCGGCCGGGCTCACCCTGACGGCCGGGGACCTCGCCGAGATCGACCGGCTCCCGGCCGCCCGGGAGTCGTGGGACTGAGCGCGGCGTACCGGCGTCGGCGGAGGAAGCGGGTCTCCCGGCGCACCGGCGTCGCCGGGGCAGGTGCGTTGTGGGCGCACCCGCGCCGGCGGTGAAGTTTGATCGCCGAGCGAGAAAGTGCGCGGGCTTCGGGAACCCTGGGCGCGGCCGCGGTGTAAGAACAGGGGGACACGCGGTCGTCGAAGGGGTCGGTGCTGTGCGCGGTGCGAGGGTCGGATCTGTACGGGAACCGGTGGGGCGTCGCGAGACGCCCCGCGGGGGTGCTCGGGGTGCGCGACGGGGCGCGGTGGCCGTGCTGGCGGCCGGCGCCCTGATGTTCGGCGCGGGGTGCTCCTCGCAGGAGGGGGCCGAGAGCACCGCGGGCCAGGGGGCGAGTTCACCGGCCGGCTCACCCGCCGCCCCGTCCAGCCGGGCGGCCTCCCCGTCCGCGTCGCCGTCCGCCTCGCGCCCCCCGGCCGGTCTGCCGCCCGCCAAGGGCTCGGTGAAGGTGGTGTCCACGCTCACGGAGGGCCTGGACTCGCCGTGGGGTCTCGCCGAGCTGCCGGACGGCGATCTGCTGGTGTCCTCGCGCGACAAGGGGACGATCACCCGGGTCGACGCGAAGAGCGGGAAGAAGACGCTGCTGGGCACCGTCCCCGGGGTGGCGGCGGCGGGCGAGGGCGGCCTGCTGGGCCTCGCGGTCTCCCCCGACTTCGCCACGGACCACCAGGTGTACGCGTATTTCACCACCGCTTCGGACAACCGCATCGCCCGCATGCTCTACGACGAGAACGGGACGACCCCCGGTCAGCTGCTGGGGGCCCCGGACACGATCCTGCGGGGCATCCCGAAGGGCTCCGTCCACAACGGCGGCCGGATCGCCTTCGGCCCGGACCGCATGCTGTACGCCGGCACGGGCGAGACGGGGGACGACGGTCTCGCGCAGGACAAGGAGTCGCTGGCCGGCAAGATCCTTCGGATGACCCCGGACGGTGAGCCGTTGCACGGCAACCCGCAGGCCGACTCCGTGGTGTATTCGTACGGTCACCGCAATGTGCAGGGCCTGGCCTGGGACGCGCACAAGCAGCTGTGGGCGGACGAGTTCGGCCAGGACACCTGGGACGAGCTGAACCGGATCGTGCCGGGCGGCAACTACGGCTGGCCGGAGGCCGAGGGCAAGGCGGGCAAGGCCGGTTTCCGTGATCCCGTGGCACAGTGGAAGACGTCCGAGGCGTCCCCGAGCGGCATCGCCTTCGTCAAGGGTTCGATCTGGATGGCCGGTCTGCGGGGTGAGCGGCTCTGGCGGATTCCGCTGTCCGGTACGGCGGACAAGGAACCGCTGGCGGCGCCCCAGTCGTTCCTGGAAGGGAAGTACGGCCGGCTGCGCACCGTGCTCGCGGCGGGCGGCAACAGGCTCTGGCTCGTGACGAGCGAGACGGACACGCGGGGCACCCCGAAGCCGGGAGACGACAAGATCCTGGTGGTCGAGGTGCGTTAGGGGTCTTTCGTCCGCACGACGAGGCCTGGGACCACAGCAGGCGGAAGGGTGCGAGATTCGTGTTCAACTTCTTCGAGGAACTCTTCGCCCCCGGTCGCCGGCACGCCGCCGAGGAGCGGAAGCGGCTGGAGCTGACCCGGGTGGATCTCGGAGTCGGCGACCCCGCGCGCGGCCCCATCGACCTGACCTCGGGCAAGGTCGTGGTCCGCCGCCGTGACGAGGACGGGGACCCCGGCGAGGCGGACGGGGGCCGCGGTGCCGGAGCCGGTGGCACGGACGACGGTGGCACGGACGAGGGCGGCGGTTCCGGGGGCGACGGGGCCGACGGGGCCGGTGCGGGCAGTGACGCCGACGGGGGCGACGGGGCCTGACCGCGCAAGGTCAGGCCGGGCGGTGCCCGGACGGCGGCTCTACGCGTCCTTCGGCGTCCGGTACAGCCTCAGCCGGTGAGCGAGTGCGGCCGCCTCGCCCCGGCCCGTGACGCCCAGCTTGGCCAGGATGTTGGACACGTGCACGCTCGCGGTCTTGGGCGAGATGTAGAGTTCCTCGGCGATCTTGCGGTTGGTGTGGCCGGCGGCCACGAGCCGGTGGACGTCCTGTTCGCGCGGGGTCAGCCCGAAGGACTCCACGGCGGCTGCCGCCGCGGCCCGGAGCTGTTCCTCCGCGTGGTCCGGGCTCCCCTCCCCGTCGCCGTGGTCCGGGACGGTCACGGCCACCGGGATCACGTCGCGGGAGCCGGCGGTCGCGTCGGCGCCGGCTCCGGTGAGCGTGATGCGGGCGCGGCCCGCCAGCAGCTCGATGGTCTCGGTCAGCGGGCGCGCCCCCAGGCGCCGGGCCGTGCCGTGGGCGTCGCGCAGCAGGGTGGCGGCCGCGGCACGGTCACCGGAGGCGACGAGCAGGGCCTCGGCCCAGCGGTGGTGGACCTGGGCCAGTTCGTACGGACGGTGCAGCGGGGCGAAGGCCTGGGCGGCCCGGGACCAGTGCTCCGGGGTGTCGGTCCCTTCCGCCCGGGCCAGTTCGGCGTCGATGAGCACACCGTAGGCGGCCCAGACGGGGACGAGGGTCGGCAGCCGCTTGAGGTGGCTGCGTACGAGCCCGAGGATGCCCGGCCGGCCCGGTTCGGTGGCGGGCAGTCCCCGGGCGTCGGCCTCGGCCGCCGCGACGACGTGCAGCAGCGGGAAGGCGTAACGCTGGGTACCGGTCGGGAAGCCCAGCTCGGCCTGGGCCTCGAAGGCCGCCCGCGCCTCGGGCAGGCTCCCCTGCTGCACCGCGATGGTGATGGTGTGGCGGACGATGTTGATGAAGTGCTGCGGCTGCGGATCGTTGGAGCCGAAGCTCCTTCTGGTCAGTGCGAGTTGGCGCTCCGCCTCGGCGAGGTCCCCGCGCGCCAGGGCCACCTCGGTGCGGCGGGCGGCGACCAGCCCCTGCGATTTCCGGGACAGTGCCTTGCGGGAGGCGGCCTCGGTGGTGGCCAGGGCCTCGTCCCAGCGGCCGAGGGAGAACAGCGACATCGCCTGATTGGTGCGGGTCCAGGACTCCATGTCCGCGACGCCGTGGCTGTGGCAGATCTCGATGCCGTGGTCGGCGGCGGCCACCGCCTCCAGCGACCTGCCCATCGCTTCGAGGGTGGAGGGGAGGTTGATGCCCGCACGGCCCATGACGCCGACGAGACCCAGCTCCTCGGCACGCTCCCGGACGGCGTAGATCTCGGCGATGCCCTCGTCGACGGCTCCGGCGTCGGCGTTCAGCCAGCCGCGGGTGAGCCGTGCGTGCAGCTCGGTGTCCTCGTCGCCCACCAGCCGGGCGTACTCCACGGCCCGGTCGGTGGCGGCGAGCGTCTCGGCTCCGGGCCGGTGCAGGGCGCCCCAGCCGGCCACGCTCGTCAGCACGTCCGCGTGCACGGCCGACGGGGGCAGGCCGCGGACCAGCTCCTCGGCGGTGGCCAGTTCCTCCCAGCCGTCGCCCCGGGTGAGGTCTTGGACCAGGCGGGAGCGCTGGACCCAGAACCAGGCGGCGCGCAGGGCGTCGTCCTCGTCCTCCAGGACGCGCAGGGCCTTCTTGCAGATCGCGTAGGCACGTTCGCGCTCACCGCCGAAGCGGGCGGCGACGGTGGCTTCGGCCATCAGGTCGAGATAGCTCAGGGGCGCGGATCCGTCGCACCCGCCGGCCGGATAGGCCTCGGCGTAGTCGATCGGGCGCAGCGTGCCGCGTATCGCGTCGGGGGCGTCGTCCCACAGTTCCATCGCCCGTTCCAGCAACCGCAGTTGCTCGGCGTAGGCGTTGCGGTGGCGAGCCTCCACCGAGGCTTTCAGCACGGCGGGCAGGGCCTTGGCCGGGTCGTGCGCCCCGTACCAGTAGCTGGCCAGGCGTGTGGCGCGTTCCCCGTCGCGGACGAGGGTGGGGTCGGCCTCCAGGGCCTGGGCGTAACGGCGGTTGAGCCGGGAGCGTTCGCCGGGGAGCAGGTCGTCGCTGACGGCTTCGCGGACCAGGGAGTGACGGAACCGGTAGCCGTTGCCCTCCGGGGTGGTGAGCAGCAGATTGGCGCCGACGGCTCCCCGCAGCGCCTCGATGAGCTCGTCCTCGGGGAGGCCTGCGACGGCGGCCAGCAGTTCGTACTCGACGGCGGAGCCGCCTTCGGCGATGATGCGCGCGACTTTCTGGGCGGCGTCGGTGAGGGCCTCGACGCGGACGAGGAGGAGATCGCGCAGGGAGCCCGGCAGCCCGGCGCCGTCGCCGCACTCCAGGCTGCAGGCGAGCTCCTCGACGAAGAAGGCGTTTCCGTCGGAGCGCTCGAATATCTCGTCCACCAGGGCGGGTTCGGGTGCGCCGGCGAGGATGCCGGTGAGCTGGCGGCGGACCTCGGCGCGGTTGAACCGGGCCAGCCCGAGGCGGCGCACGGTACGCAGCCGGTCCATTTCGGCCAGCAGCGGGCGCAGCGGGTGGCGGCGGTGGATGTCGTCGGCGCGGTAGGTGCCGATCACGACGAGGCGGCCGCTGCGCAGCGTACGGAAGAGGTAGGCGAGCAGGTGCCGGGTGGAGGAGTCGGCCCAGTGCAGGTCCTCCAGGACGAGCACGACGGTGCGCTCCGCGGAGATGCGCTCCAGCAGCCTGGCGGTGAGTTCGAAGAGGCGGGCGGTGCCGTGTTCGTCGGCTGCGTCCCGGCCGGCCTCGCCGAGTTCCGGAAGGAGCCGGGCCAGCTCGCCCTCCTGGCCGGCGCAGGCCGCGGCCATCTCGTCGGGCAGGGTGCGGAGCAGGGCGCGCAGAGCGGTGGAGAAGGGGGCGTACGGCAGGCCGTCGGCTCCGATCTCCACACAGCCGCCGACGGCGACGACGGCCTCGCGGCGGGCCGCCACCGCGAGGAACTCCTCGACCAGACGCGTTTTGCCGACGCCTGCCTCGCCGCCGATGAGCAGTGCCTGGGGCTCGCCGCCACCGCCGTCCGGGGCGGTGGCGGCGGCGGTGGCGCGGGCGAGTGCGTCGGTCAGCGCGGCGAGTTCAGCTGCGCGACCGACGAACACGGGACTGACTGACCTGGTCTCCACGTCGCCGAGCATCGCACACGAGTCCGACAGCACGGAGCCGGGAAGCCGGGCCGTCACGGTCATGCGCCTTACGCGGCGTGTGCGAACCGCTCCCGTTCCCTGTCCGCACTCACCGTCCTCTCGTGCTCCTGGCGCGCGGAGACGCGCGCCGCCTTGCGGGCACGGCGGGCTTCCCGGACGAGCCTCTCGTCGGCGGCGCGACGGATGAGTTCGGCTGCCATGATCTTGTGGAGCTCCAGCTCGTACATGTGATTCCCCCTGGGGACCGGCCCGTTCGGGCCTCGGTGGCGGCAGTGCTTCTGCCGTGCCACCACTGTCGTCCCCCAGGGGGTGGTGCCGCATCGGGCGAGTTCCGCATCTGTGGCGGCGGGAGGCCTTAGGGAGGTGCTCACGCCACCGCACGGGCCCGGGCATGGCCCCCGTACCTGCCTTAGCCGGCGCCGCGAGGCGACGTACGGAGGGAGCCGCGGCCTCCTCGGTGGGCGGGGGTGGCGTCCCGGTGCTGCGGCCTCCTCGGTGGGCGGGGTGGGGTCCTGGTGCCGCGACCTCCTCGGTGGGCGGGGTCCCGGTGCCGCGCCCGCGCCGCGTGCCGGGCGGGGGCCGGGCCCCGTGGGTGTGGCTGTGTGCCGGCGACAGCGGCACTTCGGCACGCCCGCCCGGACCGGGCGGCCCGTCTCAGTCCATCAGCGCGGCGGCGTGCTGCCGTGCCTCACGCAGCCAGGAAGCGCGCCTCTCGTCCGACGCGTCGGTGACCGTACGGAAGACGACTCGGCGGACGTCGGCGATCCCTGCGTACGGCAGCACGCATGCCGCCCAGATCTTCCGCAGCGGGTCGCCGAACTCGCTCTCCTCGCGGTCGGCGGGGGTGTCGGAGGTGTTCAGGACGAGCGCCCGGCGGGCCTTCAGCAGCCCGGCGGGCTCCCCGTCCGCGGTGTCCAGCTTGTAGGCGACACCGGGCGCGAGCACGCGCTGCACCCAGCCCGTGAGGACGGCGGGCGGCATGCCCCACCAGTTCGGGTGGACCAGCACGAGGGCATCGAGGGTGGCCACCTCCGCCCGGTGCGCTGCGACCTGCGCGTCACGGGTGGGGGCGGCCGACCGGACCGTCTCCGTCTCGTCGGCGGTCAGCACGGGGGCGAATCCCTCGGCGCAGAGGTCGTGCGCGAGCACATGACACCCCCGGTCGCGCAGCTCCTCCACGACGGCGTCGGACACCGCGTGGTTGAAGCTGCCCGGGCGCGGGTGCGCAAGGTAGACCCCGACGCGCATGACTGCCTCCCCTGATCGTTGGCCGGTCCTCCCCGACTATGCCGAACGGCCGGATCGCCGGGGAACCGGGGGGTGTTCAGCGGCCTGAGTGCGATCTACCCGCTGCACGGGGCCGCACGCTCACCTCTCGGTCCGGCCGGCGCGCGGCGGGGGAACCTGATCCGAGGTGCCGACGTCGAAGGGCGGAACTCGAGAGCCTCGCCGCGGGCACGGTCGTATCCGTGCTGAGCAAGGGCGAGGTCACTCGGCGAAGAGGAGGCACTCCTCTTCTTTGCGGCGTCTACCGAGGGGGAACACACATGAGCTGGACCAGGCGATCCGCCGGCTTGCTGGGGGCGGCGGCCATGGTGATGTCAGTAGTCGCGTGCACGGCCGCTGACAGTGCGGTCGACTGCGCCGCCTCTGTCTTCACCTATCAGGACAGATCGTATGTGGGCGTGCCGGACGCGATATTCACGCCCGGGAAGAAGCTCGGTGTCGCCACCACGCCGACCTGCGAAGACACCGGCGCCCAGGACGGGAGCGAGGAGCCGCTCACGACGGAGACCGCCTACGAAGTGGACGGCATCTCCCCCGGGGTCGCCATCGCCCTTTACGGGGACACGCCGGAGACGGCCACGCTCTTCGCCCTCGACTCCGGCTCGGGGCTCCCGCGCGAGGTGCGGAAGCTGATCGACGGCTCCTGATCCGGAACGCGGGGATCGGTGTGCTTCCACAGCTGACGCCACACCGAACCCCGCGCGAAGGGCGGGATACGCGGCACTAGCCCGCCGTCGCCGGCGCCGTCGGCAGAGCGACGATGAGGTCGAAGTACATGCACACGGCGATCAGTACGCCCAGCGTCCCGAGGGCGATTCCCCCCTTGGCGACCGCGCGGATCCAGCCCGGCTGCGGGTGCGCGGACGGAGCACCGAACGCCGGCCGGACCAGGACGTAGCCGCCGACGAGCAGCGCGAGCAGGCCGAAGAGGCCGTTGACCAGCGCGGTGGCGTGCCACGCGTCGCCGTAGATCTCGGAGATCTGCTGCGCGGCCGAGGCGCCGGACGAGGTCTTGAACTGCCCGATCAGCGTTTCTCGCTCGGCGGCGACCCGGCCGCTCCACGCCCCGGTGAGGGAGACGACGCCGAGTCCGGCGGAGACGACGGCCGCGGCCGCGGTGGCGAGGCCGGAGGACTCCTTGTCCGCCTCGTCGCCGTCCAGGCCGGGGTCGGGGGCGAGTTCCTGTTCCGGGCCGGATTCCTGCTCCGCGTCGTCGCGGGCCTCCGGGCCCGTCTTGTCGAGCCGCGTCGCCGTGCCGCCGGTCACAGCGTTGTCGGTGCCGGCCTCCCCGGTGGTGTTCTCGGCGGATTGGCCGGCGGTGGTCTTCGACTCGTCGTCGCCCTCGGCGGCCGGAGCGGTGGGAGTAGTGGGGGTGGTGGGGTTCATCTGCCGCACGCTAGGCGGGGCAGATGAGAACCCTCTTAACGCGCTGGCCGGCGGCTCCGAGGCAGCCGGCCGTCGTCGGCTCCCCGGATGACGCCGTGGTACGCGGTGGGGGTACGAGGAGATTCGTACCGCCCCGTGGGGTGGCGGCTCAGCTCGTCATGGCGGGAGAGGTTCGGAGCCGGTTCATGTAGTCGGCGAGGGCGGGAGCCCAGCAGCCGTAGTTGTGGCCGCCGTCACAGGTGGGTGCCAGCGCCGATCCGTCGCCGTAGTCGACGAGGCGGCTGGGGAGACCGAGCCGGTCCAGGCGGGCTCTGACGTTCTTCGCCGCGATCTCGGTGAAGTGATCGATCAGGCCCTGGCTGCCGGTGTAGAGCGTGACCTCGGCTCCCTCCAGTTCGGCCAGGTTGGCCGGGGCGGCGGGGTCGACCGCCTTCCAGATCCGGTCCGCGTCCAGGACCGGGTACGGGGATCCGAAGATCGCGTCGCTGTCGACGGCGGGGCCGTACCCCGTGCACCGGCCGGTGCCGGACGGGCTGGACGTGCTCACCGCGCACCAGGCGCCCGTGGCGTTGAGTTCCGTGGCCAGGACCGCTGCCCGGACCTCCGCCATGCCGAAGTCGATGCCTCCGGACAGGGAGGCGACGTGGCCGAAGAGGTCGGGCCGGGCCTCACCGTAGTGCAGCGCGCCGAAGCCGCCCATCGACAGTCCGACGACGGCCCGGTGGCTCCTGTCCGCGAGGGTGCGCAGATTGGCGTCGATGAACGGGACGACCTGGTCGAGGTGGAAGGTCTCCCAGTCGGCGGCGCCCACGGAGGTGTTCCCCATGAGCCAGTCGGCGTACCAGCCCTTCAGGCCGGCGTCGGGCACGACGGTGATCATCGCGTCCGAGTGCAGCGCCGGGGCGGCTCCGGCGTCGTCCACGGTTCCGCCCGCGCCGTGCAGGAAGTACGCCACGGGCCAGCGCTTGTCCGGGAAGGCCTGGTACCCGCTCGGGAGGAAGACGCGGATCCTGTGCGGGCCGGAGACCCGCCCGGTGGTCACGGTGACCGTGAAGTCGGTGCCCGAGCGCACCTCGGTGCCGTCGGCGACCTTGGTCAGGCCGAAGCCGTCGGACAGCACCGGGGGCGCGACGCCCTCGGCGTGGGCCGGGGGTGTCGCGAGGGTCGCGGCCGTGGTCAGTGCGGCGGCGACGCATGCCGTCCTGACCCGCCCGCGCCACGTGCTCAGCAGTGTTCTCATCGGGTGTCCTTCCGAGAGCGGATGGCTCTCACGGGGGTGCGGGGGCCGTCCGGCGGCCGGGCCCTGTATCGGCCCGGCCGCCGGGAGAGCCCCCCCGGTCGCGGGGCCTCAGAGCGCGCAGAACGCGTCCGTCATGGCCTTGCCCGTGTGGGCCTGTCCCTGCGTTCCTCCGAGCAGATGGAACTCGTTGTTGGCGTGCAGCACCTGCTCGGAGCCGTCCTCACTGGTCAGCCACTCACTGAAGTAGCCGAGCACGGCGCCGTTGTGTCCCCAGGCCCACTTTCCGCAGTCCAGCCTCATGTGCTCGAGGCCGAGCCCGTAGCTCACGTCGGCGTTCACGGGGACGGTGGTCTTGAGCTCGGCCAGCTGCGCGGGTGCAAGGAGCTTTCCGGTCAGCAGCGCCCGGGAGAACGTGGCCAGGTCGTCCATCGTCGACACCATGGCACCGGCACTGCCCGTGACCTGCACGTTGGAAACCGTGGCGTCGCTGATGAGGATCGCCCGGATCACATAGCCGTGGAGGTAGTTGCCGTACAGCGCGGGGTCGGCGGTGGGGAAGGTGGTGTCGCGCAGACCGAGCGGCTCGATGATGCGCCGCCGGACCTCGGCGGCCGGCTCGGCCCCGGTGACGGCCTTGATCACCATGCCGGCGAGCACGTAGTTGGTGTTGGAGTAGCCGAACTTCTCCCCCGGTGCGGACGTCGGCGCGTGCAGTCCGAGGCCGACATCGACCAGGGTCTGGGGCGGCAGGACCTCCCTGGGGTTGGTGTTGAGGAAGTACGGTCCGTTGATCTGCAGGGCACTCAGGTAGTCGGGCAGGCCCGAGGTGTGGTTGAGCAGCTGACGGATCGTGATCTCGGAGCCGTCGTAGCCGTTGGCGGCGACGGCGCCCGGCAGCCACCGGGCGACGGTGTCGTCCAGCGAGAGCCGCTGCTCGCCCTCCAGCTGGAGCAGCACGGTGGAGATGAACGCCTTGGTGTTGCTGCCGATCCGGAACGTCGCCTTCGGGTCCGCCGGCACCCTGGTTGCCCGGTCGCCCACCCCCGCGTGCACGTACTGGGCGGTGTCGCCCTGCCGGACCATGCCGATCACACCGGGGTATCCGTCGGCGACGCCCTGCTGGGCGCCGGCCTGGAGGATGTCCGCCGGGGCCGGCGTGGCGGTGCTCTCCGACGGACGGGCGGCGGCGTTCGCCTGGACGGCTGCGGCGGTCAGCAGGAGGCAGGTCAGGCCGGCGGTCAGCAGCGGCCGCCGCCCTCGCTTGTGCGGGCGTAAGGGCCGCCGGGCCGCACCTCCTGCGTCCGCCTTCTCCGTGTCCCTCGCGATGCCTGCGTCCCTCGCGATGCCTGTGCCGAATACATCGAGCATGCTCATTGTCTTTCCGTCCCTTTCGGTGGGTGGGCGTTCCAGTGGTGCGGTCATCCGGTCGCGCGGTCGCGTTCCTGTCGCGCGTCAGCGCCGGAACAGAACGACGACGATCAGCAACAGCAGGCCGATTCCCGCCATGTGAAGAAATCCGAATCCCCCTTCGGGGCTCCTGCGGTCGGTCTCCACATGACCGCCGGCGGGAATTCCGGGATGCTGCTTGACGTAATGGTCCAACTGACGCTGCGCCCCCTGGGACTCGCCCATCCACGGCGTCTTGAAACCGCACTCGCCGCACCAGAATCGAAAGGCCATGTCAACTCCTCGTAGGTCGTGGCAGGAGAAGTCCAGGAGAGGCGATCGGGTCCGGCGCCAGGGCCGGTCCGGCTCCGCGCCGACTGCTTCTCGGATGTCCGCCCGGTGCGCCGCCCCGTGTCGGCGCACCGGCTCCACCGATCGTGCTGTCGGCGCAGCTCAGGGGACAGGACAACCGACCGGCCATATATGACCGGCCGTCACGCTAGGCTCATCGGCGCACACGCGCGGCGGTGGAGGGATGTCGAAGTGACGGACCAGCTCGGCATGTTGTTGCGTCGGTTACGGAAGCGGGCGGGGCTGACGCAGGAACAGCTGGAGGCGCGTTCCGGGGTGAGTGTGCGCACCATCCGCAGGCTGGAGACCGGCGGGGCCAGCGATCACCGGCTGGGTACGGTGAACCTGCTGGCGGACGCCCTGGAGGCCGGTCCCGAGGACCGTCAGCGGCTGGCGGCCACGCTCACGAAACCGGCGACGGCAGCGATTTCCGGGGCTCCCGCACCGGCCGGCGGTCCGGCGGTCCCGAATTCCGCAGGTGTTCCCTCACGCGGTCCCGCGTCCATTCCCGCGCAGCCTTCCCGCGCGGCGGAACTCACCGTCCCGCACCCGATGCGCAGTGAACTCGCTCTCGCCGTCACCGAACTGGCGAGGGAGATCAGGCGTCGCTGGCAGCGCGAAGAGGAACACCGCCGGGTCCACGACCCGTTTCCGCTCCCCGTGCGCTGGCGGGACGCTCCCGCGTCCCTGACCGACCATTCGGAGAACATCCAGCGTCTGCCGCCCGGCGCGACATCGCGGGACATGGACCTGAGCGGCGATCTGGGCAGCGTGACCGAGGTCTACGGACGCGTGCTGTCCGGGCGGCTCGTGGTGCTCGGCCGGGCCGGCTCCGGCAAGTCGATCCTGACGATCAGGTTCGTCCTGGACTACCTGGAGACCCGGACCGCGCACGACCGCGTTCCGGTGATCTTCAGCCTCGGCTCCTGGGACCCCACGACCGTCGCCCTGCGGGACTGGCTGATCGACCTGCTGGTCCGCGACCACCCCCATCTCACCCGCAGGACCCCCGAGGGGTCGACGCTCGCCGCCGCCCTGGTCGACGCCGACCTCGTGCTGCCGGTCCTCGACGGGTTCGACGAGATCGCGGAAGGCCTGCGGAGCACCGCGCTGGAGACCCTCAACGCCACCTCCCTCCCGCTCGTCCTGACCAGCCGGCGCGGTGAGTTCGCGGAAGCCGTCCAGGAGACGGGCACCCCGCTGGTCTGGGCCGCCGGTCTCGAACTCACCGATCTCACCGTCGACGACCTCGCCGGCTACCTGCCCAGGACGGCCCGGCCGGTCCCGCGTGGCGACAGC
This sequence comes from Streptomyces sp. NPDC005803, assembly GCF_040630435.1. NCBI lineage: Bacteria > Bacillati > Actinomycetota > Actinomycetes > Kitasatosporales > Streptomycetaceae > Streptomyces > Streptomyces sp. NPDC005803. Next base: position 76,616 of record NZ_JBEXXO010000015.1, read on the forward strand.
GGTGACGCGGCGGTCTGGACCCCCGTACTGGACCGGCTGAGCGCCCCGGAGAGCGGGGCGGCCACCCCGCTGGCCAGGGTGTTGCGCACCCCGCTCATGATCGCCCTGGCGCGGACGATGTACAGCGAGGCCCCCGACAGCGATCCGGCGGAGCTGCTGGACACCGAGCGCTTCCCTGACGAGAACTCCCTGGAGGAACATCTGCTGGCGGGTTTCGTGCCGACGGTCTACCGGCGCCGGGCCGCCGAGCGGGGCGCCCCCGGCCACCGGGAGCGGCACCGGGATCCGCAGCGCGCCGAGCGCTGGCTCAGCTATCTCGCCCACCATCTGGCCCAGCTCGACGGCGACCAGCAGGACCTCGCGTGGTGGCGCGTCGGTGACTCGCTGCGGAGGTCCACGCGGCTGCTGTCCGTGGTGGTGTCCTCGGCGCTCTGCGTCGCGTTCGCCGAGTGGTTCGTGAACCTGATCAACCTGCCGTTCCCGGTCGGCGAGGCCCTGCTGGTGGGCGGTTCGATGGGACTGGCCGCCGGTCTTGCCTTCGGATGCGTCCACGCGATCCTGCTCCGGTTCGGCGCGGCGGCCTTCGAACCCGCCCATGTGCGGCTGCGGCTGCCCGGCGCGGGCACCGGCGCCGGCCGCAGACCGGTGCGCACGTTCGCCGCCCGGTTCGCCGCCGTACTGCCGGGCGGGTTCGTGATGGGCGTCGGATGCGCCGCCGCCCTCGCCCTCCAACGCCGGCTGTACTACGGGATGCCGCTCCTGAGCGACATGGTGATCAAGGCCACGCTGATCAACATGCTGGTCCTGGGCCTGATCTTCGGCGCCGGCGCCGGACTCGTCTTCGGCGTCACGGCGGTGCTCGAAGCCCCGTTGGACGTCGCCTCCACAGCCACCCCGGCCGGGCTGCTGGCCTCGAACCGCGCGACGGTGGCCCGGCAGGTGCTCGTCCTGGTGCCGATGCTCACGCTCGCGATCGCCGTCGGCGGGCACCTGATCACCGAGCTGCTCGACGGGATCCTCGGACCGCTGACCTGGAGCGTGGCGGACGGGCTCGCCATCGGTGTCACCGGCGGGCTCGGCGGCACGTGCTCGTACGCGCTGGCGTTCACCGCCTGGGGGCGGTGGCTCGTCCTGTCGCGGGTCTGGCTGCCCCTGACCGGGAAGCTGCCCTGGGACACCGTCGCCTTCCTGGACGACGCCTACCGCCGGGGCGTGCTGCGCCAGACCGGCGCGGTGTACCAGTTCCGCCACATCAGGCTCCAGCACCACCTCGCCCGCTCCTACCGCGAGCACCAGGGGACCTACGCACCGGCTCGGTTCGGCTCCGGCGCATAGGCCCGTCCGGTCGTGATCCGCCGGACCGGCTCCGCACCGCTCAGTGCACGCGGTGCGCGGCCGCCCCGGCCTCGTCGCCCGCGTACGCCGGCGGGGTCCTCGTGGGCGCGGCCCGGCACTCCGGCGGTTCGATGCTGATGCGCGGCAGCCGCCGGTCCAGCCACCCGGGCAGCCACCAGTTCGCGCCGCCCAGCAGGTGCATCAGGGCGGGGACGAGCAGGGTGCGCAGGACGAAGGCGTCCAGGGCCACGGCCGCGGCGAGGGCGATGCCGAACATGGCGATGACGCGGTCACCGCTGAGCACGAAGGCGAGGAAGACCGAGATCATGATCACGGCGGCCGAGTTGATCACCCGGCTCGTCTCGGTGAGGCCGACCCTGACCGCCCGCCGGTTGTCGCCGGTCTCCAGCCACGCCTCGTACATCCGGCCGACCAGGAACACCTGGTAGTCCATCGACAGGCCGAAGAGCACGGACACCATGATGACCGGCAGGAAGGGCTCGATGGGCCCCGCGCTGCCCAGCCCCAGCAGTTCGCTCCCCCAGCCCCACTGGAAGACCGCCACGACGACGCCGAACGAGGAGGCCACCGCCGCCACGTTCATCGCCGCGGCCTTCAGCGGGATGCCGACCGACCGGAAGGCCATCAGCAGGAGCAGGCAGCCGAGGCCCACCACGGCGCCGATGAACAGCGGGAGCTTGCCGATGACGACCTGGGCGAAGTCGTCGTAGCTGGCCGTCACCCCGCCCACATGGGCCTGCAGCGAGGTGTTCTCGGACGCCTTCGGCAGTACGTCCGTCCTCAGCCGGTCGACGAGCTCGCTGGTCCGCCGGGACTGGGGCGCCGAGTCGGGGACGACGGTGACGTACGCGGTGTCGCCGCTGGAGTTGTACGTCACCGGCTGGGCCCACGCGACCCCGTCGGTGGCACGCAGCGTCGCGGGCAGGGCGTCCATCGCGACCCGGTCGTCGGCCCCGTCCAGGTGCGCGGCGACGGTCAGCGGGCCGTTGACGCCGGGGCCGAAGCCGTGGGCCAGCAGGTCGTACGCCTGCCGGGTGGTCGAGGACCGCGCGTGGTTGCCCTGGTCGGAGCTGCCCAGGTGGAGCGAGAAGGTGGGAAGCGCGAGGACCAGCATCACGACGACGGCGAGCGCGCCGAGCAGTTTCGGACGGCGCTCCACGAACGCGGACCAGCGGGCGGCGAAGCCCGTGGTCAGCTCCGGCTGCGGGCCGTGCGCCGCAAGCCGTCCGCGTTCGCGCCGGCTCAGCGCCCGCGTGCCGATGAGGGACAGCAGGGCGGGCAGCAGGGTCACGGAGGCCGCGACGGTCAGGACGACCGTGAGCGAGGCGGCGAGCGCGACGCCGTTGAGGAAGCTCAGCCGCAGGACCAGCATGCCGAGGAGCGCGATGCAGACGGTGGCCCCGGCGAAGACGACGGCCCGCCCGGTCGTCGCGACCGCGTGCTGCGCGGCCTCGGGCACGGTCATGCCCCGCCGCAGCCCTCTGCGGTGCCGGGTGACGACGAAGAGCGCGTAGTCGATCCCGACCCCGAGGCCCACCAGCATGCCCAGCATGGGCGCGAAGTCGGCGACGGTCATCACGTGGCCGAGCAGCGTGATGCCCGCGTACGCCGTGCCGACCGAGACGAGGGCGGTGGCGAGGGGCAGCAGGCTGGCGGCGAGCGAGCCGAAGGCGAGGAACAGCACGACCGCGGCGACGCCCACCCCGACCGCCTCGCTGAGATGGGCGGCCGGTGCCTCGGTGAGGGCGATGGCCGGGCCGCCCAGCTCGACCTGGAGGTGTTCCCCCGCGGCGGCCTTCGCGGTGTCGACGACGGACCGGACCTGCGCGACCGGCACGTCGGCGGCCTGCCGGTCGAAGGTGACGGTGGCGTAGGCGGTGCGCCCGTCCGCGCTGATCTGCCCGGATCCGGCGTCCGTGTAGGGCCCGCTGACGGCTCCCACGCCGGGCAGGCGCTCGACGGCGTGCAGGGTGTCGGTCATCGTCCGGGTGACGTCGGCGGCCCGCACGGTGGAGTCGTCGGTGTGCCAGACGAGGGTGTCGGTGTCACCGCCGAGCTCCGTGAAGCCGCTCTCCAGCAGCTCGGCCGCCTGCCCGGACTCGGTACCGGGGGCCTCGTAGTCGTTGGAGTAGGCGGAACCCGCGAAACCCGCCGCGGCCGCCGTGCCGCCGAGAGCGAGCAGCCAGATGAGGACGGCGAGCAGGCGGTGCGTGACGCACCAGCGGGCGATGGCAGCCAAGGGACGTGCTCCCTGCGGGTTCGTGGTCTCCACGGAGGTTCGGCAGAACCTCCGCGGGAGAACGCATGACCTGGAGAACCGTCACTCTGACAGCCACCTGAGATCGTTTGTCCCTTTCGTGGCCTTACTCACAACGGTCAGGTCCACATATGGGCGACATGATCACCGTCGTACGGCGGGACGCCCGCGCGGCGCTCCCTGCCTGGCGCGGCCCCGCGCGGGAAGCCGGCCGCCGTCTCCGTTGACCGGGAAAGCACTGACCCGGCTATCTTATGAACCGTCAATTACCGTCCCTGGGGGGATTAGTTGAACAGCGCAGCGCACCACATCGGGCCGGATGCGACGCCGGACAGATACCGCCTGCTCAATTCCATCGGCCGGGGCGGCGAAGCCGTCCTCTACCGGGCGGAGATCGAGCTCGACGGGGCGCCCGAGACCGTGGTCGTGAAGGTCCTGGACTCGAAGACCACGATCACCATCGAGCAGTTCCAGCGCCTCAGCGCGAAGTGGCGGGAGCAGGCGGAGCTGCTGCGGTTCGTGAACCGTCCCGGTGTCGTCGGCGTCCGCGAGCACTTCGAGGGGCCGCCGATCCACGGTGCCGGGGACGCCTCGACCGCGGCCGGGCGGGCCCTCGTCCTGGTCATGAACCATGTGGACGGTCTCGATCTGCGGGACTGGCGCGCCGAGCGGACGCTCGCCAGCCACGCGGAGCGCCGGGAGGTGCTGCGGACGCTCGAACAGCTCGCGGACGTGCTGGACTGGCTGCACTCGGGCCGGGCGACGCCGTCCGGGCGCACCGTCGTCCACGGCGACCTGTCCCCCGGCAACGTCATGGTCGACGAGCACGGCCAGGCCACGCTCGTCGACTTCGGGCTGAGCAAGCTGACCGCGGACCATCAGACGGCGGAGGTCTGGTTCACTCCCGGATACGCCGCCCCCGAGGTCTTCGAGGGCAAGCGGACACCGAACACCGACCGCTACGCGTTCGGCGCGATCGCCTACTTCCTGCTCAGCGGCCAGGCCCCGCCCAGCACCCCCGAGCAGCTGCGCGCCGCGCTGCGCGCCCTCCCCCAGGTGGCGGCCGCGAGTCCGGACCGCTGCGAGCGCATCCTGTCCGTCTGCGCGGCGGAACCGGACGGGCGGCCGGAGAGCCTGTCCGCATGGGTGAAGGACGTGCGCTCGGCGGTGGTGTCGACCACGGTCACCGGGTCGTCCTCGCGCGGGGCCGTGGCGGGGGCGGGGGCCGCCGGGGCGTCCGTGCGGGATGCGCCGCCGACGGCCGGGCCCGCGATCGTGCCGCCCCCGCCGCTGCTGCCGCCGGGCAGCCCCGTCCCCCCGCCAGGCATGCCCGTGCCGCCGGGAGGGCCCGTGCCGGCGCCCGGGAACGCCGGGGCGCCGGGAGGCTCCGTTCCGCCGCCCGGAAGCTCCGTTCCGCCTCCCGGCGGGCCGGCCTCGCAGCCGGCCTTCCCGCCGCCGATCACCGCCTCCTCCGACCCCGGGGTGCCGCTGCCGGCCACGGTGAATCCCGGCCCGCCGCACGAGGGTCCTTCCGGGCCCGTAGCGGCCGCCCCCGCTCCCGCGCACGTCCTGCGCGAGGACTCGCCGTTCGGCACGAAGCCGGACAGCGCGTCGAAGGCGGCGCCCGCCGGGAAGAAGCGCCGTCCGGTCCTCGTCCCCCTGCTCTCTCTCGCGCTGGTGGCCGCACTGGCCACGATCGGTGTCCAGGCGCTGCGTGACGGGGACGCGGAGAGGGGGGACGGCAAGGGGGCGCAGGCCGCGCCGACCGTGACCGTCACGACGACGGCCCCGACACCGGCCGAGCAGGCCGACGGTCCGCAGACGGAGCCGAGCTCCTCCCCGGACGCGTCGAAGGAGTCCGGCACTCCCCCGGAGGCGGCCACGGCCGACACCAAGTCGCTCACGACCCTGGACCCCGTCGCCTCCGGCCAGTACGCCGATCTCGCTGTCGGGAACGGCACGCTGAACAGCAAGTACTACGACACGGCTCTGGTGCCCGACGGCGGCGACGAAGGGTGCAGCGGCTCCGCCGAGTACAACCTGAGCCGCGAGTGGAAGACCCTGACCATGATCGCGGGTGTGGACGACAACTCGTCGGACAAGGCCGCCCGGGTCACCATCGAGATCGACGGCGAGCCGGGCTTCACCGGGGAGGTGCTGCTCGGCAAGCCGAAGACCATCTCCGTGCCGGTGACCGGCGTGCTCCGGCTGAGCATCTCCTATGCCGACCCCGCCGACAGCTGCAACATGGGCGATCTGATCCTGGGGGCCCCGACGCTCAAGAGGTGAGGCGTCGGACCCCGCGCGAAGGGGCGGCACACCCGGTTCCCACCGGGTGCGCCGCCCCTTCACTCACGTACGGAAAGGGCTCAGCCCTCGACGCCGAGCTTCTCCAGGATCAGCTCGCGCACGCGGGCCGCGTCCGCCTGGCCACGGGTGGCCTTCATGACGGCGCCGACGAGCGCGCCGGCGGCCGCGACCTTGCCCCCGCGGATCTTGTCCGCGATGGCCGCGTTGCCCGCGATGGCCTCGTCCACGGCCGTGGACAGCGCGCCCTCGTCCGAGACGACCTTCAGGCCGCGCTTCTCGACGACGGTGTCCGGGTCGCCCTCGCCCGCGAGGACGCCCTCCAGGACCTGCCGGGCCAGCTTGTCGTTGAGATCGCCGGACGCGACGAGCTCGGCCACCCGGGCGACCTGCACCGGGGTGACGGGCAGCTCGTCGAGGCCGCGGCCGGTCTCGTTGGCGTTACGGGCGAGCTCGCCCATCCACCACTTGCGGGCCTGGTCCGACGGGGCGCCCGCCTCGGTCGTGGCGACGATCAGGTCGACCGCGCCCGCGTTGAGAATGGACTGCATGTCGTGCTCGGAGACGCCCCACTCCTCCTTGAGCCGGGCGCGGCGCAGCCGCGGCAGCTCGGGAAGCCCCTTGCGGAGCTCCTCGACCCACTCCCGGGCCGGGGCGACCGGCACCAGGTCGGGCTCGGGGAAGTAGCGGTAGTCCTCGGCGTTGTCCTTGATGCGGCCGGCCGTGGTGGAGCCGTCCTCCTCGTGGAAGTGCCGGGTCTCCTGCACGATCGTGCCGCCGGAGTTCAGCACCGCGGCGTGGCGCTGGATCTCGAAGCGGGCGGCCCGCTCGACGGAACGCAGCGAGTTCACGTTCTTCGTCTCGGAGCGGGTACCGAACTTCTCGGTGCCGTGGGGACGCAGCGACAGGTTCACGTCGCAGCGCATCTGGCCCATCTCCATGCGGGCCTCCGAGACGCCGAGCGCCTTGATGAGCTCGCGGAGCTCGGCGACGTACGCCTTGGCGACCTCGGGGGCGCGTGCGCCCGCTCCCTCGATCGGCTTGGTGACGATCTCGATGAGCGGGATGCCCGCGCGGTTGTAGTCGAGCAGGGAGTGGGACGCCCCGTGGATCCGGCCGGTCGCGCCGCCGACGTGCGTCGACTTGCCGGTGTCCTCCTCCATGTGGGCGCGCTCGATCTGCACCCGGAAGATCTCCCCGTCCTCCAGCTGGACGTCCAGATAGCCGTCGAAGGCGATCGGCTCGTCGTACTGGGAGGTCTGGAAGTTCTTCGGCATGTCCGGATAGAAGTAGTTCTTCCGGGCGAAGCGGCACCACTCGGCGATCTCGCAGTTGAGCGCGAGACCGATCTTGATGGCGGACTCGACGCCGATCTCGTTCACGACCGGCAGCGCGCCGGGCAGCCCGAGGCAGACCGGGCAGGTCTGCGAGTTGGCGTCCTGCTTGAGCTCGGTGGAGCAGCCGCAGAACATCTTGGTCTTGGTGCCGAGCTCGACATGGACTTCGAGGCCCATGACGGGGTCGTACGTCGCGAGGGCGTCCTCGTACGACTCCAGGTCAATGACAGTCACGGTGAAAAGTTCCCTCTCAGCCCAACAGGACGTCGTCGTCGCCGAGACGCTTGAGCTCGCGGTAGAGGATCGCAAGTCCGGTCACGATCGCGGCGGCGGATACGGCGGCGTCGATCAGCCGCAGCGTGTCGTTGTCCTGGCGGGCCATCCGCGCCTGCTTGGCGACGCTGAGCGCGCCGAAAGCGGTGGTGCCCAGGGACATGTACACGCCGGACTTGGACTTCTTGAAGTTCTTGGCCTTCTTAGCCATTGCGCTCATAGTGACGGAGCCTCCTCAAGCAGCGGGTGCCCCCACCTTTCCACGAACGCGGCCTCGACGGCGGCTCCGACCTTGTACAGCCGGTCGTCCTTCATGGCGGGAGCGATGATCTGCAGTCCGACCGGCAGGCCGTCCTCCGGCGCCAGGCCGCAGGGCAGCGACATGGCGGCGTTGCCGGCCAGGTTGGTCGGAATGGTGCACAGGTCCGCGAGGTACATCGCCATCGGGTCGTCGGCGCGCTCGCCGATCGGGAAGGCGGTCGTGGGCGTCGTCGGCGAGACGATGACGTCCACCTGCTCGAAGGCCTTCTCGAAGTCCCGCGTGATGAGGGTGCGGACCTTCTGCGCCGAGCCGTAGTACGCGTCGTAGTAGCCGGAGCTCAGCGCGTACGTACCCAGGATGATGCGGCGCTTGACCTCGTCGCCGAAGCCGGCCTCGCGGGTGAGCGCGGTGACCTCCTCGGCGGACTTCGTGCCGTCGTCGCCGACCCGCAGGCCGTAGCGCATGGCGTCGAAGCGGGCGAGGTTCGAGGAGCACTCGGACGGCGCGATGAGGTAGTACGCGGAGAGGCCGAGGTCGAAGGACGGGCAGTCCAGCTCGACGACGGTGGCGCCGAGCGACTTCAGCAGCTCGACCGACTCGTTGAACCGCTGGACGACACCGGCCTGGTAGCCCTCGCCGGAGAACTGCTTCACGACGCCGACGCGCATGCCCTGTACGGAGCCGTTGCGTGCGGCCTCGACGACCGGCGGGACCGGGGCGTCGATGGAGGTCGAGTCGAGCGGGTCGTGCCCGGCGATGGCCTCGTGCAGCAGGGCCGCGTCCAGGACCGTACGGGCGCAGGGGCCGCCCTGGTCGAGGGAGGACGAGAAGGCCACCATGCCGTAGCGGGAGACGCCGCCGTAGGTGGGCTTGACGCCGACCGTGCCGGTGACGGCGGCGGGCTGGCGGATGGAGCCGCCGGTGTCCGTGCCGATGGCGAGCGGGGCCTCGAACGACGCGAGGGCCGCGGACGAGCCGCCGCCGGAGCCGCCCGGGATGCGGGTGAGGTCCCACGGGTTGCCGGTGGGGCCGTAGGCGCTGTTCTCGGTGGAGGACCCCATGGCGAACTCGTCCATGTTGGTCTTGCCGAGGATGACGACGTCGGCGGCCCTCAGCCGCTTGGTGACGGTCGCGTCGTACGGCGGGACCCAGCCTTCGAGCATCTTCGAACCGACGGTGGTCGGCATGTCCTCGGTGGTGAAGATGTCCTTCAGCGCGAGCGGGACGCCGGCCAGCGGGCCGAGCTTCTCGCCGGCCGCCTTCTTGGCGTCGACGGCGCGGGCCTGCGTGAGCGCGCCCTCGCGGTCAATGTGCAGGAAGGCGTGGACCTTCTCGTCGACGGCGTCGATCCGGGCCAGGTGGGCCTCGGTGACCTCGACGGCCGTGAGCTCACCGGAAGCGATCTTCTCGGCGATCTCGGCGGCGGTGAGCTTGATGATGGTGCTGATGTCCGTCATGACTTTTAGTCCTCCCCCAGGATCTGCGGCACCTTGAAACGCTGCTGCTCCTGGGCCGGGGCGCCGGAGAGCGCCTGCGCGGGGGTGAGCGACGGACGGACCTCGTCCGCCCGCATGACGTTGGTCAGCGGCAGCGGGTGGGAGGTCGGCGGTACGTCTTGGTCGGCGACCTCGGAGACGCGGGCGACCGCGCCGATGATGTCGTCGAGCTGACCGGCGAAGTGATCGAGCTCTTCGCCCTTCAGCTCCAGACGCGCCAGCCGGGCGAGGTGGGCGACCTCCTCGCGCGTGATGCCAGGCATGCAGCGATCCTCAGGGGTTGGTGTGTGGTTCTGGCCGGGGACCGGCGGCAGGTGGAGATGTGCCGCCGGCCCCCAATCCTATGGTGTCGCCCGCACCGGGCAGGGCCACCCGTGGCACACCACCCGGCGAAGCGGCCGCCGGGGGAGATCGAGCCCGTCCGGCGATCGGGGACAAAGCGGCCACCGGGCGGCTGCGGTGACCTCACCGCACCCCGCGCCCTACGTCGTCGCGGGCCGTGACTTGACCGCTCGCCCGGACGGGCGCTGCTCCAGCTCGGGCGTCGTCGCGGCGACCGCACCCGCGACCGCGCCCGCGGCGGCGGCCGCCGCGGCAGCGGCCGCCAGCTCCGCGGGTCGCCGCCATCCGTGCTCGCCGCGCGCCCGCAGCCATGCCGTCGTCTCCTGGGGCGGCATCGCGGCCGCCACCAGCCACCCCTGCACCGCGTCGCAGCGCAGGTCCCGCAGCCGCTCCCAGGTCTCGTCGTCCTCGACGCCCTCGGCGACCACCAGCAGACCGAGCGAGTGCGCCAGGTCGATGGTGCAGCGGACGATCTCCGCGTCCTCGTGGTCGATGGCGAGCCGCGCCACGAACGACCGGTCGATCTTGAGCTCGCTGACCGGCAGCCGGCGCAGGTGGACCAGCGAGGAGTACCCCGTGCCGAAGTCGTCCAGGGACATCTTCACGCCGTGCCCGGTCAGACCGGCCAGCGTGTCCGCCGCCCGCTGCGGGTCCTCCAGCAGGACGTGTTCCGTGATCTCCAGCTGCAGGGCGCCGGCCGGGACGCCGTGCCGGGCCAGCCGGGCGGCGACGCCGCCCGCGAACCCCGGGGTGTGCACATCGCGCGGGGACACGTTGACCGCGACCGGGACGAAGAGCCCCTGCGCCCGCCACCGGGCGACCTGGGCCAGCGCCGTCTCCAGGACGTACTCCGTGAGGTGCGGCATCAGGCCTGACGACTCGGCTATGGCGATGAACTCGTCCGGGGGGACCCTCCCCCGCTCCGGATGCACCCAGCGGACCAGCGCCTCCAGGCCGGCCACCTGACCGTCGAAGCGGACCTTCGGCTGGTAGTGCAGTTCCACTTCGCCGGCGTCCAGCGCGCGCCGCAGATCGCCGAGGAGCCCGAGCCGGTCCGGGGTGTTGCTGTCCCGCTTCGACTCGTACACCTCCACGCCCGTCCGGTCGCGCTTGGCCTGGTACATCGCCACGTCCGCACGCCTGAGCAGCCCCTCCGCGTCCAGCGCGTGGTCGGGGTAGACGGCGACGCCGGCGCTGGCCTCCAGCACCAGGGTGAGTCCGTCGAGGTTCAGCGACGAGGAGAGGTCGGCCACCAGGTGGCGGGCGACCCGCTGCACGCTGGTGGTGGAGTCCGCGGTCGGCAGCAGCACGGCGAACTCGTCGCCGCCGAGTCTGGCCGCCTCCGCGCCCCGCGGCAGGGCGAGCCGGAGCCGGTCCGCTATCTGCAGCAGCAGCCGGTCCCCGGCGAGATGGCCGAGGGTGTCGTTGACCGCCCGGAAGCGGTCGAGGTCGATCAGGACGAGGCCGACCCGGCTGCCGAGGCTCTCGGCCTCCTCCAGCGCCGTCCAGGTCCGCTCCAGCAGCCACTGCCGGTTCGGCAGCCCGGTCAGCGGGTCCCGCAGCTGTTCCTCCGCCCTGGCGCGGGCGATCCAGAGCGTGGAGTCCAGCGCGATCAGCGGGACCGCGAAGAGGGGCAGCAGGACGGGCATCGCCATCGCGACGACGCAGATCAGCGGGGCGATGCCGAGGAGGGCGACGGCGACGAGGCCTTGGCGCAGCAGCGCGGTCCGGGCGACCGTCGGCAGTCCGCCGGCCTGCGGGGACCGGGCGTACCAGAGCAGGACCCGGGTGACGAGCAGGTACGTGGAGGCCGCGAGCAGGACTTCCGGGACGGCGTCGATGCCCCAGTCGAGTGGCTGCCACGGCGATTCGACGGTCTGCACCTCGCCGAACGCCGCCAGGACCAGCGCCGCCGCACCGACGCCCAGGATGTCCACCGCCCCGTGCAGCAGCCCCTGCCACCAGCGGTGGCGGCGGGCCACGCCGACGAGCACGACCACGACCAGGCTGACCAGGCCCGCGGGGACCCAGCCGTAGAGGAGCAGCACGGCGAGCGTGAGGGCGGCTCCGGAGCCGGTGCCGCCCCACCAGCGGTCGCGTCCGAGCGCGACCAGATGACCGACGACGATCCCGGTGAGGACGGCGAGCGACCAGCCGGCCGTCCCGTCCGGGAAGAGTGCGTGTCCACTGCTCATGCTCCGGTAGAAACCGGTCGCCAGCTGCACCGTGGCGAGGGCCACGACGACGGCGCCCACTTTGGGGGTGAGGCCGGCGAAACCTTGCAGCCGCGACACCGGTGCGGCGTTCTCGGTCGGTTTCATTCCGTCCCTCTCACAGCCGGCGATGCCGATGTCACCCGATGGTTCCGTTCCGTCCCACCACGCCCCGTCCCACGCGGTGGCCGGGTACCGCGGGCGCATCTCCCAACAGTAGGCCGCCGAAGGCGTCCACGGGCAGCGGTCTACCGCTCTTGCCCGAATGCGAACCGACCATCCGTCAGCATCTGCTATGCGCCGATCGGGTGAATCCGACGGTGCGTCACCCCCGGCTCACCCTCCGGTCCCGGCACGCCCCGTCGCCGGCTCCCCTTCCTGCTCCCCCTCCTGCTCCTCGGCCGCGACCGCGGCCTCGCGCGCCGCTTCGGGCCCCTGTTCGAGCAGCACCGCGAAGCCGTCCTCGTCCAGCACGGGGACCTTCAGCTGCATCGCCTTGTCGTACTTCGTCCCCGGGTTGTCGCCGACCACCACGAAGGAGGTCTTCTTCGAGACGGAACCGGTGACCTTCGCCCCACGGCTCTGGAGCGCCTCTTTCGCGCCGTCCCTGGTGTGCCCGGCCAGGGTGCCCGTGACGACGACGGTCAGGCCTTCGAGCGGCCTCGGTCCCTCGTCCTCGCCGGCGCCCTCGTCCTCCATGCGGACCCCGGCCTCCCGCCACTTGCGCAGGATCTCGCGGTGCCAGTCCTCGGCGAACCACTGCTTGACCGAGGCGGCGATGATCGGTCCGACCCCGTCGGCGTCGGACAGCTCCTGCTCGGTGGCCTCCTCGATCCGGTCGATGGACCGGAACTGGCGGGCCAGCTCCTGGGCGGCGACCGGTCCGACGTGACGGATGGAGAGCCCCGTGAGGATCCGGGCCAGCGGCGCCTCCTTCGCCGCTGCGATGCCTTCCAGCATGGAGACGGCGTTCTTCTTCGGTTCGCCCTGCTGGTTGGCGAAGACCTGGGCGGTCTTCTCCTCACCGGTCTTCGGGTCCCGTTTGGGCAGTCCGCTGTCCGGGTCGAGCACGTAGGCGCGGATGGGCAGCAGCTGTTCGACGGTCAGCCCGAAGAGATCGCCCTCGTCCCGCAGCGGCGGATCGGCGGGCTCCAGCGGCCGGGTCAGGGCGGCGGCGGCGACGTATCCGAAGTGGTCGATGTCCAGGCACTTGCGGCCCGCCAGATAGGCGACCCGCTCCCGCAGCTGCGCCGGGCAGGAGCGGGCATTGGGGCAGCGGACGTCGACGTCGGCCTCCTTCATGGGCTTCAGCTCCGTCCCGCACTCGGGGCAGTGCGTGGGCATGACGAAGGCCCGCTCGGTGCCGTCACGGAGGTCGACGACCGGGCCGAGGATCTCCGGGATCACGTCGCCGGCCTTGCGGAGCACGACCGTGTCGCCGATCAGGACGCCCTTGGCACGGACCACGTTCTGGTTGTGCAGGGTGGCGAACTCGACCTCGGAGCCCGCCACCACCACCGGTTCGACCTGGGCGTACGGGGTGACGCGGCCGGTGCGGCCGACACCGACGCGGATGTTGACCAGCTTGCTGTTGACCTCCTCCGGCGCGTACTTCCAGGCGATCGCCCAGCGCGGGGCGCGGGAGGTGGAGCCGAGCCGGCCCTGGAGCGGGAGCTCGTCGAGCTTGACGACGACGCCGTCGATCTCGTGTTCCACGGAGTGCCGGTGCTCGCCGAAGTACGCGATGAACTCCCGCACGCCGGCCAGGGAGTCCACCACCCGGTTGTGCTTGGCCGTGGGCAGGCCCCACTCGTGGAGCAGCTCGTAGGCGTGCGACAGGCAGTCGATGTCGAAGCCCTCGCGGGCGCCGATGCCGTGGACCACCATGTGCAGCGGGCGGGTGGCGGTGACCTTGGGGTCCTTCTGACGCAGGGAACCGGCCGCCGCGTTGCGCGGGTTGGCGAAGGGTTTGTCGTCCGCCTCCACCAGCCGGGCGTTCAGCTCCTCGAAGGCGTCCATCGGGAAGAAGACCTCGCCGCGGATCTCGACGAGGTCCGGGATCCGGTCGCCCTTCAGCCGGTGCGGGATCTCCGCGATCGTGCGGACGTTGGGCGTGATGTCCTCGCCGGTGCGGCCGTCGCCCCGGGTCGCGGCCCGGGTCAGCAGTCCGTGCTCGTAGGTGAGGTTGACCGCGAGGCCGTCGATCTTGAGCTCGCACAGGAAGTGGTAGCCGGTGGTGCCCACGTCCCGCGCGATGCGCTCGCCCCAGGCGGCCAGCTCCTCGTCGTCGAAGGCGTTGTCCAGGGAGAGCATCCGTTCGCGGTGCGCGACGGAGGTGAATTCCGTCCGGTACGGCCCCGCGACCTTCTGGGTCGGCGAGTCGGGCGTGCGTAGCTGCGGGTGCTCGTCCTCCAGGGCCTCCAGCTCCCGCAGCAGCCGGTCGAACTCCGCGTCGCTGACGACCGGCTGGTCGTTCACGTAATAGCGGAAGCGGTGCTCCTCGACCTGCTCGGCGAGGAGCTTGTGCCTCTCCTGCGCGTCCACTGGCACTGCGGTCTGCTGTTCGCCGGCCATCGTCCCGTCCTCCCGTTGCCCAGTACCCCGTTACTCAGGGTTGTCTGCGAGCGATTTCGCGGCCCGGGCGCAGTGGGCGAGCGCGGCCCGTGCGTACGCGGGCGAGGCACCCGCGAGACCGCACGAGGGGGTGATCGCCACGGACTCGGTCAGAGTCCCCGGATTCAGCCCCAGCCTGCGCCACAGCGTCCTGACACCCATGACGCTACCGCCCGGGTCCGACAATCCGCCCGAGGCCGGGTCGGTGCCCGGCACCACCCCGAGGAACAGCTGGGTCCCGCCCTCGACGGCTTCCCCGATCGACTCCTCCTCACGCTCGGTGAGCAGGGAGAAATCGAACGAGATGCCGTCGGTCCCGGCCCGGCGCAGCAGGGCGAAGGGGACGTCGGGGGCGCAGGTGTGCACGACGGTGGCGGCTTCGCCGGCCGCGCCCAGCACGTCGCGCAGGGTGTCCTCCACGATCTGGCGGTCCACGGCCCGGTAGGTGCGGTAGCCGCTCGCCGTCCTGATCCGCCCCAGCAGGACCCCGGTCAGCGACGGTTCGTCGAGCTGGAGGATCACGCGCGCGCCGGGCATCCGGCGCCGCACCTCGGCGAGGTGGTCGCGCAGCCCCTCGGCCAGCGAGCCCGCCAGGTCCCGGCAGGCGCCGGGGTCGCCGAGGACGGCCTCACCGCTGCGGCGCTCCAGCGCGGCGGCCAGGGTCCACGGCCCGACGGCCTGCACCTTGAGCGGCCCCTCGTACCCCTGGGTGAACTCCTCCAGGGCGTCGAGGTCCTCACCGAGCCAGGACCGGGCGCGGCGGGTGTCGCGCCCCGGCCGGTCGCTGATCCGCCAGCCGCTCGGCTCGACGTGTCCGTACATCTCGACGAGCAGCCCGATGGTCCGCCCGATCATGTCGGCCCCGGGTCCGCGCGCGGGCAGCTCCGCCAGATACGGCACGCCCTGCCCGTCCCCGAAGGAGCCGGTGACGGTCTTCGCCGCCTCCCGTGCGTCCCCTCCGGGCATCGAACCGATTCCGGTGGCCGGGCACCCGCTGAACTTGCTCTTCTCGCTCACGCGGGAAGCCTACGGCGGTCCGGCGCCCGGGCCGTCAGCGGCCGGGCGGCGTGGGACCACGGCTCCCCGCCCGGAC
This sequence comes from Streptomyces sp. NPDC005803, assembly GCF_040630435.1. Lineage (NCBI taxonomy): Bacteria > Bacillati > Actinomycetota > Actinomycetes > Kitasatosporales > Streptomycetaceae > Streptomyces > Streptomyces sp. NPDC005803. The sequence continues at coordinate 92,165 of NZ_JBEXXO010000015.1, forward strand.
GGCGGGACAGCCGTGCCCCGCCCCTCAGCGGCCGGGGCGCACCGTGAGGTCGTTGACCTCGGCGTCGCGCGGGAGGTCGAGCGCCATCAGGATCGTGGTGGCGACGGACTCCGGGTCGATCCAGCGGGAGGCGTCGTACTCCTTGCCCTCCTGCTGGTGGACCTTGACCTGCATGGGGCTGGCGGTGCGCCCGGGGTACACGGACGTCACACGGACCCCGTTGGCGTGTTCCTCCTCCCGCAGGGAGTCCGCCAGCGCCTTCAGACCGTGCTTGCTCGCCGCGTAGGCGCCCCACTCGGCGTGGGCGGCGAGCCCGGCGCCGGAGTTGACGAAGAGGACGTGGCCCTCGGCCACCCGCAGCTGGGGCAGGAGGAGGCGGGTCAGCTCGGCCGGGGCGACGAGGTTGGCGTTGAGCTGGAAGTGCCAGGCCTTGGGGGTGAGCTCCCCGACGCGGCCGAGCTCGACGACGCCCGCGATGTGCAGCAGCGAGTCGAGCCGCTCCGGCATCGTCTGCTGGCCGAACGCCCAGGAGAGCCGGTCCGGGTTGGACAGGTCCCCGACGATCGTGCGGGCGCCGGGGTGGAGCGCGGCCAGTTCCTTGGCGCGGCCCGCGTCACGGGCCAGGAGGACGAGCTCGTCCCCGCGCTCCGTGAGACGGCGGGCGACGGCTGCGCCGATGCCGGAACCGGCACCGGTGATGAGGTGAGTGGACATGGCCCCATCGTCGCACCCGCCCTCTCACCGCCGGCACATCACTGCAGGCCGGCCCACTCCTCCAGGTAGGCGAGGGCGCCGACCCCGTCCTTCGCGAAGAACACCAGGTCGGTCAGCGGGAGCGGGAGGAAGCCCTCGTCCTCCATGCGCTGGAACTGCTGGCGCAGCCCGTCGTAGAACCCCGCCGTGTTGAGCAGCACGACCGGCTTGGTGTGCTTGCCGTGCTTCTTGAGTTCCAGGATCTCGGTGGCCTCGTCGAGCGTGCCGGTGCCGCCCACCATGATCACGACCGCGTCGGACTTCTCCAGGAGCAGCGCCTTGCGCTCGGCGAGATCGCGGGCGATCACCATCTCGTCGGCGTTCGTCCGGGCCTTCGCGGCCAGGAAGTCCACCGACACCCCGACCAGCTTCCCGCCGGCCTCCTGCACCCCGTCGGCGACGACCTTCATCAGCCCGCTCTCCGAGCCGCCCCAGACCAGGGTGTGCCCGCCGCGGCCGAGCAGCTCGGCGAACTCACGGGCGGGCACGGTGTAGCGGTCGTCGAGGTCGGCGGCGGAGAGGAAAACGCAGATCTTCATGGCTGCCACGGTAGAGCCCGGGACGCACCGCGCGGAATCCGGGGAAGAATCCCGCGGTTTCCGGGGCTGAGAAGGACATGACTGCCATCCGAGGACACCGCATCACCGTCGAGCCCGGCACCGAGCATGTACGTGTGGTCCGGGACGGAGTGCTGCTCGCCGAGAGCCGGCGCCCGCTCGTGCTGCGCGAGACGGGCTGTCCGGTCCGCTACTACCTGCCGCCCGAGGACGTCCGCACCGAGCTGCTGACGGCGTCGGACACCCGGACCCACTGCCCGTTCAAGGGGGACGCCTCCTACTGGTCGCTGCCGGACGCCGCCGACCTCGTCTGGGCGTACCCGGAGCCGAAGGCCGAAGTGGCCGCGATCAAGGACCACTTCTGTTTCTACGACACCGAGACCCTGGCCTCCTGACAGCCGGCGCCCCGTCAGCACCCGTCCTGAGCGGGGGAGAAGAGAAACTTCGAAAAGTTCTCGCGGGGAGCGATGAGTTTCGCCAGGTTCCGCGGTCCACCTCCACATGGACAAGACTCTCTCCCGCGACGGCACCCTGATCGCCTACCGACGCCGGGGCGAAGGGCCGCCGTTGATCCTGGTGGGCGGGGCCCTGGGCACCGCGGAGACCGAGGCCCCGCTGGCCCGCCTCCTCGCCCCGCGCTTCGAGGTCGTCACGTACGACCGGCGCGGCCGGGGCGCCAGCGGGGACGGGTCGCCGTACGCGGTGGAGCGCGAGATCGAGGATCTGGCCGCGCTCGCGGCGGTGGCGGGAGGCCGGCCTTCGGTGTTCGGTGTCGGGGCCGGCGGCGCGCTGGCCCTGGAGGCGCAGGCCGCCGGGCTCCCGCTCGCCCGGCTCGCGGTGTACGAGCCGCCGTACACCCCGGGCGCCGCGGGCCTGCTGTTCAAGGCCGGCTGCACGGCCCGGCTGCACAGGCTGCTCACCGCCGGGGACCGGGGCGGGGCGGTGGAGCTGTTCCTGTCCGTGACCGGGGTCCCCGCCGACATGATCGCCAGGATGCGGAGGGCGCCGCTGTGGCGGACCCTGGAATCCGTGGCGCACACCCTCGCGTACGACGACGCGATACTGGGCGACGGCTCGGTTCCGGCCGGGCGGTTCGCCGCCGTGACGGCACGGGCACTGGTCGTCTGCGGCGGCTTCAGCCCGGCCACGGCCAGGACGTCGACCCACCTGCTGGCCGACGCCCTTCCCCGGGGCCGCCACCGGACCCTGACGGGGCAGACACGGGAACTGGCGCCCCAGGCGATCGCTCCGGTGCTGGAGGACTTCTTCACCCGACCCGCGTACGCACGTCAGGCGTCCTGAGCCCCCACGAGGAGCGCACGGGCGGACCGGGGGGGCCGAGTACGCCCCGCGCGGCCACGCCCGTACAGGGGTCGGACGTAGCCGCGCGGGGCCCGCGCCCGCGCGACGTGCTTCCCGTGGCGGTCGGCCGTGCGTACCCGCCGTCGACGTACACAACCGCACCCGTGGTGAAGCGGGCCTCGGGGCGCAGGAACTGCTCCAGCAGGAGGCGATGTCGTCCGGCTGCACGGGGCACCGCTACCCCGGCCGGCCCCCGGGCCGGCCTTCCCGGTCAGTCGGAAGCGGCCGCCGCCGTCTCTCGCCGGACCGTCGTGGCGATCGTCGCCGAGCCGACGACACGCGTCCCGTCGTACAGCACGACCGCCTGGCCGGGGGCCACGCCCCGTACCGGCTCGGTGAACGTGACGTGCAGCGTCCCGTCGAGGAGTTCGGCCGTGACCTCGGTCTCGCCGCCGTGGGCGCGGAGCTGGGCGGTGTACGTCCCCGGGCCGGACGGCGGTGTGCCGCACCAGCGGGGCCTGATCGCGGTGAGTGCGGTCACGTCGAGGGCCTCGACGGGGCCGACGGTCACCGTGTTGTTCACCGGGGAGATGTCGAGGACGTAGCGCGGCTTGCCGTCGGCGGCCGGGTGGCCGATGCGCAGGCCCTTGCGCTGGCCGATCGTGAAGCCGAAGGCTCCCTCGTGCGTGCCGAGCTTCGCACCGGACTCGTCGAGGATGTCGCCCTCCGCCTTGCCGCCGAGGCGGTCCGCCAGGAAGCCCTGGGTGTCGCCGTCGGCGATGAAGCAGATGTCGTGGCTGTCGGGCTTCTTGGCCACGGCGAGTCCGCGGCGCTCGGCCTCGGCGCGGATCTCGTCCTTGGTGGTGAGGGTGTCACCGAGCGGGAACATCGCGTGGGCGAGCTGGCGCTCGTCCAGGACGCCCAACACATAGCTCTGGTCCTTGGCCATGTCGGAGGCGCGGTGCAGCTCACGGCTGCCGTCCTCGCCGAGCACGACGGTGGCGTAGTGGCCGGTGCACACCGCGTCGAAGCCGAGCGCCAGGGCCTTGTCGAGCAGGGCGGCGAACTTGATCTTCTCGTTGCAGCGCAGGCACGGGTTGGGGGTGCGTCCCGCCTCGTACTCGGCGACGAAGTCCTCCACGACGTCCTCGCGGAAGCGTTCCGCCAGGTCCCAGACGTAGAAGGGGATGCCGATGACGTCCGCCGCACGGCGGGCGTCACGGGAGTCCTCGATGGTGCAACAGCCTCTGGCGCCGGTCCGGAAGGACTGCGGGTTCGCGGAGAGGGCGAGGTGCACACCGGTCACGTCGTGGCCCGCCTCGGCGGCCCGGGCCGCCGCGACGGCGGAGTCGACTCCGCCCGACATGGCGGCGAGCACACGGAGGGGGCGCTGGGAAGTCTCAGTCATAGCTCCACCAGGGTACGGGTCGCCGGGAACCGAAAGCTCGCGGATAAGCGTTGACGATCACATGGGGACCAAGGGGACGGCGGGCGCCACGGGCTCCGCAGGATCGGGGACCGGCACCGGCATCAGCCGGCGCGCGGTGCTGATCGGCGGCGTCGTCACGGCGGCGGGGACGGCGGCGCTGGCGCGGGACCAGCTGAAGCGGGCCTGGTGGCGGCTGCCCGGCGTGGAGAAGCCGCGCAAGCCGGGCGAGGTGGACTACGCACGGGCCACGTGGACGGCGGCCTCCGAGGCGAACTGGCGTCGGGCGGACCGCCCCGACGACTACGACGTCGACCGTGTGGTCATCCATGTCACACAGGGCAGCTTCGCCAGTGCGGTCCGGGCCTTCCAGGACCCGGACCACCAGGCGGCGGCCCACTACGTGGTGCGCAAGGACGGGCATGTGACGCAGATGATCCGCGAGCTGGACGTGGCGTTCCACGCGGGCAACCGCTCCTACAACGAACGCAGCGTCGGGATCGAGCACGAGGGCTTCGTGGACCGGCCGCAGGACTTCACGGCCGCGATGTACGGGGCGTCGGCCCGGCTGACCGCGGCGATATGCGCGAGGTACGACATACCGGTGGACCGCGAGCACATCATCGGGCACGTGGAGGTGCCGGGGACCGACCACACGGACCCGGGCACGCACTGGGACTGGGACCGCTACCTGAAGCTGGTCCGGGCCGCGCGGGTCTGAGGCAGGGCGCGGGGACCGTCGGCCGGGCCCGGACCGGTGCCCTCGACCGAGGCCGGGCGCGGGGGCCTTCGGCCGGGGCGGACCAGAGCCCTCGACCGAGGCCGGGGGCGCGAGCCCTCGGCCGGGGGCCGTCGGCCCGCCGGGGCCCGTCGCCGGGCCCGGCCCCGGGGACAGGCCGTCAGCTGAGCCCCGCGCTCCTCGCCCGCTCCACGGCGGGGCCGATCGCCCGCACCACGTCCTCGACGTCCTGCCTGACCGAGGTGTGGCCGAAGGAGAAGCGCAGGGTGCCGCGGGCCAGGTCCGGGTCGGTGCCGGTGGCCAGCAGGACGTGGCTGGGCTGGGCGATGCCCGCCGTGCAGGCGGAGCCGGTGGAGCATTCGATGCCCTGGGCGTCCAGCAGCAGGAGGAGCGAGTCGCCCTCGCAGCCGGGGAAGGAGAAGTGCGCGTTGGCGGGCAGCCGCCCCCCGGGGGCCGGGTCGCCGCCGAGGACGACGTCGGGGACCCGGGCCAGGACGGCCGCGACCAGCTCGTCGCGGAGACCGCCGATCTTCCGGGCGAAGTCCTCGCGTCCCTCGGCGGCGATCCTGCCCGCGGCGGCGAACGCGGCGATGGCGGGCACGTCCAGGGTGCCGGAGCGCACATGGCGTTCCTGCCCGCCGCCGTGCAGCACGGGCACGGGGGTGTACGCGCGGCCGAGCAGCAGCGCGCCGACGCCGGACGGACCACCGATCTTGTGCGCGCTCACGGTCATCGCGGCCAGCCCGGAGCGGGCGAAGTCGACGTCGAGCTGCCCGAAGGCCTGCACCGCGTCTGCGTGCATGGGCACGTCGAACTCGCGGGCGACCTCGGCCAGTTCCCGTACCGGCATGACGGTGCCGATCTCGTTGTTCGCCCACATCACGGTGATCAGCGCGACGTCGTCCGGGTCGCGGACCAGCGCCTCGCGCAGCGCGTCCGGGTGGACGCGGCCGTACCGGTCGACGGGGAGGTACTCGACGGTCGCGCCCTCGTGCTCGGCGAGCCAGTCGACGGCGTCCAGCACCGCGTGGTGTTCGACGGGGCTGGCCAGGACCCGGGTGCGGCGGGGGTCGGCGTCGCGGCGGGCCCAGTACAGCCCCTTCACCGCGAGGTTGTCCGACTCGGTGCCGCCGGAGGTGAAGACCACCTCGCTGGGGCGCGCGCCGAGGGCGTCGGCGAGGGTCTCTCTGGACTCCTCGACGGTACGGCGGGCCCGGCGCCCGGCGGCGTGGAGTGAGGACGCGTTCCCGGTGACGGCGAGCTGCGCGGTCATCGCCGCGATCGCCTCCGGAAGCATCGGCGTGGTCGCGGCGTGGTCGAGGTAAGCCATGGTGGGCTCGATTCTACGAGCCCGCGGCGGGGCGTAGGGCGGGCGCATGGTGTCCTTGCGCCCGCGCACCGCGCAGGGCGCGGTCCGGGCCGCCCGGTCCGGGGCCCGATCCGGGGCGCGGAGGGCCGGCGTCCGCGCTCCGTCAGCTGCCGTGGAACTCCGTCAGCTGCCGAAGCTCCAGACGACCGCGCCGCTTCCGGTGACGAGGAAGGCCAGGATCACCAGGTCGGCGATACCGAGCGCGAGCCCGAGCAGGGCGCGGCCGCGACGGGCGGTGGAGCGGGCCAGCGCGACGAGCGCCATGACGATGGCCGCCGGGCCGAGCAGCAGGTTCATCACCAGCAGGCCGACGAGGCCGAGCACGAAGGACGCGACGGCGAGGCTGTCCGCGTTCCGGGTGGACCGCACGGCCGGGGCCGACGGTGCCGGGCCGTGACCGGTGGGCGTCTGCGGGGCACCGCTTGCGGTGGTCTCCTTCCCGGCGGTCACGGCGGGCGCGGCGGGGGCTTCGGAGCGGCGGGTGAAGGCGGTGAGTGTCATCGTGCGGACTCCTTCGGATCTGGCAGTTCTCGGGGATCTGGCGGATCTGGCGGGCCGGAACGCGTCGGCGCGGACGGCCGGGCGGCCCGGGGGGCGGTCACCGCGAGTGGCGGCGGGTGCCCGCTCGCTCGCGCACCGCGAAGACCAGCAGCCAGCAGCCGATCAGGGCGCCGAGCGTGAGGGAGACCGAAAGCGGCATCTGGACCACCGCTCCCAGCACGACCCCCAGCAGGAGCAGGACGGCGACGAGGACGATCATGGTCAGCCTTTCCACATTGAGAGTACGACTGTTCACTGACTCATCAGTCTAGACCTCCTTCCCCTTTCCCGCCCCGGAGAACAGTTGTTTACTGAATGGCATGAGTCACACCGCCGGCATCCGTCAGACCCAGAAGCTGAGGACGCGCCAGTCCCTGCTGGACGCCGCCCTCGGGCTGCTGGAGCACCAGAGCCTGAGCAGCCTGGGCCTGCGCGAGGTGACGCGTGCCGTGGGGGTCACCCCCACGGCCTTCTACCGGCACTTCGACGACATCGCCGCACTCGGTGTGGCCCTCGTCGAGCAGACGCTGGGAAGCCTGCACGGAATGATCGGGGCGATCCTCGCCGAGACCGGTGACAGCGAGGTCCGGCTGGACCGCAGCGTCGAGCTGATAGGCCGTCATGTGCGGGAGCAGCCCGCGCACTTCCGCTTCATCGCCCGCGAGCAGCACGGCGGCGTCGGCCCGGTCCGTGAGGCCATCGCGGCCCAGCTCCAGTTGTTCGCCGAGGAGGTGGCGGCGGCGCTCGCGGGGGAACCCGAGTCCCGGGGCTGGAACGAGGAGGACCTGCTGATGCTGGGCGGTCTCTATGTCGACCACATGGTGATCACCGCATCGGCCATGCTGGACGCCGGCCCGGGCGGCGACGACGAGGTGGCCCGCGTCGCCCGGCGCCGCCTGCGACTGGTCACCCTCGGCCGCCTGCACTGGCTGGACGCCGGGTCCTGAGTCGCCGGGTTCTGAGGGCGCAGCCCCCGGCTTGGACCCGCCACCAGGCCGTACGAACGACGGAGCGGGTGCGGGCGGTCCGCGTACCGCTGTGCCGGGAGTACCGACGCAGCCTGCGGGCGGCGAACACGGTGCCGCGCGGGTCGCCGATGGCGACGGCGGCACGCCCCGGCAGCAGGGCGAGGCCCCCCGTGACGGCGGCGTCCGGCGTAGAGGGGCCCACCGGACGCGGAGAGCGCCTCGGCGTCCCGGTGGATGGTGCGTACGGGGACGTCGAGGCGCTCGGCCGGCTCGGTGGCGGGCACCAGCGCTCGGGTCCGGGGCAGCGGCAGGACCGCGAGCCGCCGGTCGGATGTCACCGGCCCAGGGCCCCCAGGGCCCCGCCGGTGCGGGGGGTCAGCCGCGTGGTGCGCGGGCCAGCTGGCGGGACTGGGCGACCAGTCGGTCCGCGCTGTCCCACACGTCCGCGTCCTCCTCCAGGAAGCCGCCCGCCAGGTTGCGGGTGGTGATGGAGACGCGGAGGGGGCCCGGGGCGGGGCGGCAGCGGATGTGGGTGGTGAGTTCGATGGTCGGCGTCCAGCCCTTGAGCCCGAGCTCGAACGAGGTCGGCGGCAGTGCGTCGACGGTGAGGAGCAGCGAGAGGGGGTCGGCGTCGCGGCCGTCAGCGAGCCCGAACCAGCCGCGCATCTCCCCCTTGCCGGACGGTCGGCCGATCGCCCAGCCGATGGTCGCCGGGTCGAGCTTGATGTCGAGCCGCTCGGTGATGGCGGAGCTGCCGGGGATGGGGGCCGGGCCGTCACTCGGGCCCAGGCACTGCTCCCGGGGCGGGATGGCCGGAGGCTGGGCCGCCGTGCGGATGTCGTCGGTCAGGGCGTCCAGGTCGCCGTACGTGGCGAGGACCCGGATGCGCTCGACCTCGGTGCCGTCCTCGGCGAACTGGTAGAGGGAGGCCTGCCCGGTGGACAGGGTGCGGCCGGTGCGGACGGTCTGGGTGCGGATCACCGCCGGGCCGGGCACGGACGCGGTGAGGTAGTGCGCCGAGACCGAGAAGGGGTCCGCGTGCGGCAGGGCCTCGCCGAGCGCGCGGCCGAGCATGGCCAGCAGATAGCCGCCGTTGACGGCGTGGATGATCGTCCAGCCGGCCGAGAGCTCGGCGTCGTAGACGCCCTCCTCGCGGCGGGTGACGGCGGTGTCGCGGTCGAACTCGCTGTCACCGATGGATGCCTGCGCGGCCGGTGCCGCCTGCGTTGCTGCCTGTCCCATGGAGTGCACCGTACACCGATCCTATTACTGAGCGGTAGCTTTTTTTCTTGGCAGGCGATCGGCCGGTTGAGGGGGCCGGACGACGGCCGGCCCCCTATCCCTCTTCCGGGGTCGCCGAGCGCCTGTTGTAGGCACGCGGGGCCCGCCAGTGGTAGCGCAGCGCCAGCAGGCGCAGAGCGAACGCCGTGAGGACCGCGCAGCCGCTGGTGAAGGCGTTGAGCGCGTCGAAGCGGATGCAGAGCACGATCATGGCCGCCCCGACGATGGCGGGAACCGCGTACAGATCCCGGTCCCAGCGCAGCAGCGAGGGCACCTCGTTGGCCAGCACGTCACGCAGCACACCGCCGCCGACGGCGGTGGCCAGGCCCAGCGCCGCGGACGCGGTCAGCCCGAGTCCGTAGTCGTACGCCTTCACCGTCCCCGTGACGCAGAAGAGCCCGAGGCCGGCCGCGTCGAAGACGTTGACGCCGACCTGGATCCGTTCGACCTGCGGGTGCAGGAAGAAGACCAGGCCGGCGGCGAGCAGCGGGGTGGTGAAGTACCCGAGGTCGGTGAAGGCGGCGGGCGGCACCGCACCGATGATCAGGTCGCGGAACAGCCCCCCGCCCAGCGCGGTCACCTCGGCGAGCACCGCGATGCCGAAGACATCGAAGTTCTTGCGTACGGCGAGCAGAGCGCCGGAGATCGCGAAGACGAAGATTCCGACGATGTCGAGCGCATGCTGGACGGAGGGCGTGAACAGTTCGTTGAGCACCGGACAATTGTGCCGGTGCCGGGCCTGTCCGCCGGACAGGCCCGGAGGGGCCTTACTTCTTCGGGCTGTCCCCCGACGCCTCGGGGGGCGTTGCGGTGCTCTCACCGGCGTCATCGCCGGGCACGTCCGGACCGGCCTCGGGAGCCGTCTCGGGCTCGGCAGCCGTCTCGGGCGCTGCGGCCGTCTCCGGCGCGGGAGCCGCCTCAGGCGCTGCGGCCGTCTCCGGCTCGGGAGCCGCCTCGGGCGCTGCGGCCGTTTCCCCGACCGCCTCCGCCACCGGGGCCACCGGCTCGGCCACCGGCTCCGGCTCCGCCTTCACGACCGGCTCAGGCTCGGCCACCGGCTCCGCCTTCGCGACCGTGACGAGCTCGACCGCTTCCCGGGCCGCGGCCAGCACCTGCTCGCCCGGCGCCTGGTCCTCGGCGTTCTCCGGGTGGTGGCAGGCGACCTGGTGGCCGGTCTTCAGCGCGATCAGCGGCGGCTCCTGCGTCTTGCAGATCTCCGTCGCCTTCCAGCACCGGGTGTGGAAGCGGCAGCCGCTGGGCGGCGAGATCGGCGAGGGCACGTCGCCCTTGAGCAGGATGCGCTCGCTCTTCAGGCCGCGCCGCCGCGGGTCCGGCACCGGCACCGCGGACATCAGGGCCTTGGTGTACGGGTGCATGGGCGCCGCGTACAGCGACTTGCGGTCGGCCAGCTCGACGATCTTGCCCAGGTACATGACCGCGATGCGGTCCGAGACATGGCGGATGACGGAGAGGTCGTGCGCGATGATCACGTACGTGAGCCCGAGCTCCTCCTGGAGGTCGTCCAGCAGGTTCACCACCTGTGCCTGGATCGACACGTCCAGCGCCGAGACCGGCTCGTCGGCGACGACCAGCTTCGGGCGCAGGGCGAGCGCGCGGGCGATGCCGATGCGCTGGCGCTGGCCGCCGGAGAACTCGTGCGGGTAGCGGTTGTAGTGCTCGGGGCTGAGCCCGACCAGCGACAGCAGCTCCTGGACGTGGTTCTTGAGGCCGCCCTCGGGCTCGACGCCCTGGAGCTTGAACGGCGCGCTGACGATCGTGCCGATCGTGTGCCGCGGGTTCAGCGAGGAGTACGGGTCCTGGAAGATCATCTGGACGTCGCGGCGCATCGGCCGCAGCTTCCCCATGGACAGGTGCGTGATGTCCCGGCCCTCGAACTCGACCTTGCCGCCCGTCGGTTCGATCAGCCGGGTGATGAGCCGGCCCATCGTCGACTTGCCGCAGCCGGACTCGCCGACGACGCCCAGGGTCTCTCCCGGGTACACCTCGAAGTCGATGCCGTCGACGGCCTTGACCGCGGCGGTCTGCCGCCCCAGCAGGCCCTTGCGGATCGGGAAGTGCTTGACCAGGCCCTCGACCCTGAGCAGCGGCTCGCGCGAGGAGGTCGCCTGCTCCGGGATCTTCACGTCCTTCTCCGCCACCGGGGGATCCTTCTTCTCGCTCACGTCGCTCACATCACTCGCCTCGCTCACAGCTTCGGCGCAATCTCTTCGGTCCAGATCCGGGTCCGCTCCTCCGGCGCCATGTGGCAGGCGGAGAAGTGACCGTCGCCGACCAGTTCCAGCTCGGGACGCGTCGTGCGGGTGAGGTTGTCCTTGGGGATGTCCGCGTACGGGCAGCGCGGGTTGAAGGCGCAGCCGCTCGGGACGTTGATCAGCGACGGCGGCTGGCCCTTGACGGGGATCAGCCGCTCGGTCTGCTCCCGGTCGATGCGCGGCATCGAGGTGAGCAGGCCCCAGGTGTACGGGTGCTGGGCCTCGTAGAAGACCTTCTCCGCCGGTCCGCGCTCGATGCACCGGCCGCCGTACATCACCAGGAGCTCGTCGGCCATCTCGGCGACGACCCCGAGGTCGTGGGTGATCATGATGACGGCGGAGCCGAACTCCTTCTGCAGGTCCCGGATCAGGTCCAGGATCTGTGCCTGGACGGTGACGTCCAGGGCGGTGGTCGGCTCGTCGGCGATGAGCAGTTCCGGGTTGTTGACCAGGGCCATCGCGATCATGGCGCGCTGGCGCATACCGCCGGAGAACTCGTGGGGATAGGCGTCGACCCGCTTGTGCGGCTCGGGGATGCCGACCCGGTCGAGCATCTCGACGGCGCGGGTGCGGGCCGTCTTCTTGCTGACCTTGTTGTGGACCCGGTACGCCTCCACGATCTGCGCGCCGACCGAGAAGTACGGGTGCATCGCGGAGAGCGGGTCCTGGAAGATCATGGCCATCTTGCGGCCGCGCAGTTCGCGCACCCGGTCGTCGGACGCGCCGATCAGCTCCTCGCCGTCCAGCCAGACCTCGCCGGATATGCGGGCGTTGGCGGCCGTGCGGTGCAGGCCGAGCACGCCCAGCGAGGTGACGGACTTCCCGGAGCCGGACTCGCCGACGATGCCGAGGGTCTGCCCGGGCTTGACGTCGAAGCTGACGCCGTCGACCGACTTGACCAGACCGTCGTCGGTGTTGAAGTGGATGCGCAGGTCCCGTACGGAGAGGAAGGCGTCATCGCTGCCGGCCCGCGCGGCGGTGGCGGGCTCGCCCACCGCCGCGGTCTGTGCCTTGGAAACCTCGGTCACGAAAGCCTCACCCTGGGGTCGATGGCGGCGTACACCAGATCCACCAGCAGATTGCAGATGACGATGAAGAAGGCGGCGACGAGCGTCACGCCCATGACGATCGGCAGGTCGTTCTCCTGCACGCTCTTGATGGCGTACTGGCCGAGCCCGGGGAAGGAGAACACGGTCTCGGTGATGACGGCGCCGCCGACCAGCAGGCCGAAGTCCATGCCGAAGATGGTGACGATCGGGGTGAGCGCGGCCCGCAGACCGTGCTTGCCGATGACCCGGCTCTCCTTGAGGCCCTTGGCGCGGGCCGTACGGATGTAGTCCTCGCCCATCGTCTCCAGCATCCCGGCTCTGGTGATGCGGGCGTAGAGCGCGGAGTAGAGGAAGGCCAGCGAGCACCACGGGATCAGCATGTTCCACGCCCAGTCCAGTGGACTGTCCGTGAACGCGACGTAGTTGACGCCTTCCCAGACCGGCCACTGCACGGTCAGCACACCGAGCGCGAGCATGCCGGTGAAGAAGATCGGCAGGGAGACGCCGGCGAGTGCGACGCCCATGAAGAAGCGGTCGAGGATCGAGCCCCGCTTGAGCGCGGAGACGACACCGATCGCCACACCGCTGATCAGCCAGATCGCCGCGGCGCCGATGGCGAGCGAGAACGTGACCGGGATGCGCGCGGTCAGCTCGGGCCACACCTCGACGTGCCGCTTGAAGGAGTAGCCGAAGCACGGCACACCGCAGTGCGTGGCCTCGGGGCCGAACTGGAAGTCGGCGCCGACGAAGAGCTGCTTGAGGAAGTGCCAGTACTGGATGTACAGCGGCTGGTCGAGGCCGAGGTTCTGCTTGACCGCGAGGATGGACTGCGGATTGGCGTCCTTGCCCACGTACTGGGCCGCCAATTGGTCCATCGTCTGCCCGGCCAGTCGGGGGACGAGGAAGAAGATCGCGAAGGTGACTGCGCTGACGATCAACAGCAGCAGTACCGCGCCGAAGACGCGTCGGATGATGTACGCAGCCACAGCTATCCGGCGCCGGTATCTGCTCGCCGGGGGTGACCCATGCGGTCGGACACCGTGCCTTCACCTGCCTTTCGGGACAATTCTGGGGGTCCGGAGGCCGCCTCCCGGGCCGCGTGCGCGGCCCGGGAGGCGGGGCCGTTCCTACTTGGCGGAACCCATCAGCACGTAGTCGTACATGCCGAGGTAGGCCTGGGTGACCGTGACGTTCGTCGCGGACTCCGGGCGGAGCAGCAGGTTCTTGCGGTAGATCAGCGGCACGGCGGTGGCGCCTTCGGCGACAGCCCTGTCGACGTTGGCCCAGGCCTTCGCACGGGCGGCGTCGTCCGTGGTGGCGATGCCGTCGTTGAGCAGCTTGTTAATCTTCGGGTCGTTCAGTTCCTGGACGTTGTTACCACCGGACGGCTTGATGGCCGAGCCGTTGATGATCTGGTCCAGGAAGCCGAAGCCGGTCGGCCAGTCCGCACCCCAGGCGCTCATGATCATGCCGAGCTTGTTCGCGTGCACGTAGCTCGGGTTGCCCGCGAAGTTCTGGAAGTACTTGCCCGCCGGGAAGGTCTTGATCTCGGCGTTGACGCCGATCTTCTTGAGCGAGGCCTGCACCGCGGTGACCATGGCCATCTCGGCGGGGCGGTCGGAACGGGCCGAGATCTTGGTGTCGAAGCCGGTCGGCTTGCCACACTGCTTCAGCTCGTCCTTGGCCTTGGCCTCGTCGCCCTTGTGGCCGGCGGACTCGTACAGGTCGAACTTCTCGTAACCGTTGACCGTCGGCGGCAGCAGGGTCGTCGCGACGTCACCCTTGGGGTCGCCACCCTGGGCGGCCTGGATCGACGCCTTGTCGATGCCCCACTGCACGGCCTTGCGGCAGTGGATGTTGTCGAACGGCGCGACGTTGACGTTCAGACCGATGTACGAGGTGGCGCCCGCGTACGAGTTGTCGGTCTGCTTCTTCAGGTCGGCCTTGGTGAGGACCTTGGGCTGGGTCGCCGGGGCGACACCGGTGCCGGCGCCGTCGACGGTGATGTTGTCGGAGAGCAGGTTGTTGTCGACCGTCTCCTGCTTGACCTTGAAGCGGATCGTCACCTTGTCCGGCAGCGCCGGGCGCAGGGTGTCCGTCTTCGGGTCCCAGTTCGTGTTGCGGACCAGGGTCGCGCCGCGGCCCTCGTCGTACGACTCGAACTTGTACGGGCCCGAGGACACGATGTGCTTCACATAGTCGGCGCCCTTGTCCTTCGCGGCCGGCACGGGGGCCGTCTGCGAGAAGGTCGCCAGGTAGTCGAAGTCCGCGAAGGCGTCCTTCAGCTTGAAGACGATCGTGGAGTCGTCCGGCGTCTCGATGGAGGCGATGCCGTTCGGGTTCTTGTCCTTGTACGGACCCTGGTACTTGTCGCCGCCCAGGAGGTGGGCCTTGAAGTACGTCGGGCCGTTGGACAGGGCCTCCGGCGAGAAGTTGGAGCGCTCGACGGCGTACTTGACGTCCTTCGAGGTGATCGGGGTCCCGTCCTCGTACTTGAGACCCTTCTTCAGCGTGTACGTCCAGGTCTTCGCGTCCGGGCTCGCCTTGCCGAGGCCCTCCGCGAGGTCCGGGACGACCTCCAGCCCCTCCTTGCCGGCAGCCGGCTTGAAGGACGTCAGGGTCCGGCCGTACAGGCGGGAGAAGTTCTGCACCCAGCCGTAGTACGTGTTGCCGGGGTCGAGCGAGTCGGGCTCGTCGGACATCTCCAGCTTGAGCGTCCCGCCCTTCTTGTCCGACTTGTTGACGATCGAGGTCAGCGCGGCGTCGGTGGCGCCGGAGCCGCCCTTTCCGCCCTTACCGCCGTCGTCGTCCTTGGAGCCGTTGCACGCGGAAGCTCCGAGCATCAGGACCACAGCTGTGGCGACCACCGCTGTCGTTTTTCTGGTCTTCACCTGAGGAAATCCCCCTCAATCGATGGTTGCCGTGGCTTGTCGCACGACGTTGTGACGAGCACCCGGGCACTACTTGCTACGAGGATCGAGAGCATCACGCAGCCCGTCTCCCAGCAGGTTGAATGCCAGCACCGTGACGAAAATGGCCACGCCCGGCACGATCATGTACATCGGGTCGTTCTGGTAGAAGTCGATCGCGTTGGTGAGCATCCCGCCCCAGGAGGACTGCGGCGGCGCGATACCCACACCGAGATAGCTGAGGCCCGCCTCGAAGAGGATGTTCGAGGGGATGAGCAGCGTGGAGTAGACGAGGACGGGCGCCACCAGGTTCGGCAGCAGCTCCCGGAAGAGGATGAACGGTCCCCGGGCGCCCAACGACCGTGCCGCCTCCACGAATTCGCGATTGCGCAGGCTCATGGTCTGGGCGCGGACGATGCGGCCCATGTACGGCCAGCTGAAGAAGCCGATCACGAAGATCAGTACCGCGATCCGCAGCGGCAGCCCCTCCAGGCCGAAGGCGCCGTCCTGCAGGGCCGCCGAGATGGAGATCGCGAACAGCAGCAGCGGGAACGCCAGGAAGGTGTCCATCATGCGGCTGATGACGGTGTCCACCCAGCCGCCGTAGAAGCCCGACACCACGCCGAAGAAGACGCCGATCACCACGGAGAGCAGGGTGGCTCCGACCGCGACGACCAGGGACACCCAGGAGCCCTCGATGATCCGGGACATGATGTCGCGGCCGTACTGCGGCTCGACGCCGAGCGGGTGGCTCCAGCTGATGCCGCCCCAGTCGCCCTTGGGCGCGAGCAGCGCGGGGTCGATGAGGTCCTGGTGGAACTCGTTGGGGTCCAGCCCGAAGACGGCCTGGATCGGCTTGGAGAGCACGGCGAGCAGGATCAGCAGGATGACAACGATGCCGCCTGCCACCGCCACCTTGTCGCGCTTGAAGCGCGTCCAGGCGATCTGCCCGAGCGAACGGCCTTCGATCTGGCTCTGTTTGACTCCCGTGAGTACTGCCTCCGGCTGCGCCTCGGCAGCCGAACCGGTGGTCTCGATCGGTGCGGTCACAGTGCCTCTGACCCCTCCCGCCGGCGGTGGCCGGCCCCTACTCGCCGCGGTGACGGCCTGGCGCGTGTCAGCCGAAGCGCTTGACTCGGCTGATGTGTTCGGTGCTCAGCCGCAGCACGTGCTGCGGCTGATGTGTTGTTCGGTGCGATGAATGCGTCTGCGGAATGACCGCTGGGGCAACCTCGTACAAAGGGCGGACGATCCCCACTAGCCGGGAGTCTTCAACGCCGTCGTGATCACCCGCCAGACCTGACGGGGAATGTTTGCTCAAACGTGATGCGGTCAGTGAGCTTCCGTTATCCGGACAGCCTGAACGAGTGAGCGGACTACTCGGCCGCTAATCCACCAGAACGGACATGACGCCCAACGGGCTTCATTGGGTGGCTATTTGGGTGACCGGGGCGGTGGTCTTGTCCGGCGGGGAGCCGTTTGTCCGGTCCTGGGACCGGGGCCGGACGGGCCTAGTAGGCGCGCGGGGCGGGGCCGGGGGGCTGCGGGTAGCCGTAACCCGGAGCGACGGAGGCGCCACGGCCGACCGGGGCGTGCGGCTCCCGGTCGTAGAACGGACGGGAGTTGGCGCGCAGCCACATCGCGACCGGGTCGTAGTCGTCGGCCATCGCGACCGTGGAGACCGGGAGCCCCTCCGGAACCGCTCCGACGGACTGCGCCATCATCGCCCGCACGGCGTCCACGGAGGGCCCGCTCGTGTCGTACAGGTCGAGACCGATGGCGAGGTACGGGACGCCGAGCGCGGGCTGCACCCAGGCGCGGCGAAGCGAGCGGATCGCGGGGGTGCGGTGGGCGTTCTGCGTGAGCTGGGCGTAGAACTGCGGGATCTCGATGGCGGGCTCGCTGATCCGCAGCGGGCCGGCGGGCATCCGCTCCAGGCCGGTGGCGATCCGGCGCAGGTCCAGCCAGGGGATGCCGACGCCGCCGCCCGGGGCATGCGGATTCAGCCAGATGCCCCAGCGGTCGGGGAACAGGGCGCGGGAGATGTCCCGGCCGCCCACGACCTCGTGGTCCCGGTTCCAGCCGCTGGCGGAGAGCTCCTGGGCGGAGGTGACGCAGGGGGCGTAGCCGAGGCCGTCGATCTCCATGTTGCCGTACTGGGCGTCGGGAGAGCCGGCCCTGCCGTGCCAGAGCAGCATCCAGACCTGGTCGGCCGCCAGGGCGTGGAGGAGGGCCTCGTACGCGTCGTAGCGCCCGGGCGTCACCTGTCGCAGCATGTGCTCGACCGTTCCCCGAGCTCTCGGCTCCGCTCGAGCAGGGGAGACCCCATCGGCCGCCCCCATGCCTGACGCACTCACCCTGGGTCCCGCCCCTCTTCGATCCACTGTGTCGGCCTGCCGCTCCCGGGGCTCTCGGGGACGGCGCGGTGCCGAGGCACCCGCCATCAAACCAGCTTATGCGGCGGCCCTGACACCGACTTGACGCCAGGGGCCGCCGCCGTCCCGCGGCGCCGGTCCCCGTGCCCTACCGCTACTCGGCGGCGCGCTGGTAGAAGGGCCGCACCCGCGCCCGCATCCAGTCGGCGACCGGGTCCTGGGCCACGTCGAGCAGCACCAGGTTGACCGGCCAGGGCACCTCGACGCGCCCCAGTGCCCGCCCCAGGGCGTCCATGGGGGCGTTGCGCCCGGCTCCCTCCCAGGTGGAGAACTCGATGCCGACGAAGAGGACGGGGTCCGCGCCCTCGATGCTGGCCAGGGCGCGGCGGGCGCTGAGCACGACGCCGCTGGCCTCGAACTCCCCGGCCGCGGCGGAGAGGAAATCGACGGGGTCCTCCTGCCAGTCCGGCTCGTACAGCCGGACCCGTCCGCCACTGGCCGGACCGTCCAGCACGGTGCGGCCCGCCCGGCAGAGCTCGGCGACGGCGGGCGGGGGGAGCGGCATGCCGACCGCGCCGCCCGGGTTCACCGCGACGCCGAGCTGCGGGGGCAGGCCCCGGGCGAAGTCGCGGGCGGGGGCCACGGTGAACGACATGTGCGCGCCGACGCAGGCGAGGAACTGCTGTTCGGAGCTGAACACGGGGACGTACGGCGCGCCCTCGATGTCCAGCGTCGGCAGATCGAGGTCGGTGGCGTCCGGTCCGCCGCCGTTGGGCAGCGGCACCCAGACATGGCTGCGCCCGAGCACCTCCACCAGCCGGCCGCCCGCCTCGGGGCTGCCGACCGAGGCGCTCAGTACTTCTTCGAGCTCGTTGGCCGGCCATCCGCCCTGCGGATGGGTCCGGGCCGGTGCCGGAATGTCCACTGTCTCCCTCTCTCGCCCCATGTCGTGCAGCAAGAGATTAACGCCGCGCGCGTGGTCCGCCGCCCGTCGCGCACGGCTGTCCAGCCTTCGGACGGCCCCCGCTCAGGCCTCACTCTGTGCGTCTGCGAATGTGATGCGCGTCAGCAGCCCGGCCGCCTCGCGGTCCAGCAGCACCGCCGAGGCGCACCCGAGCGGCAGCAGACCGGACTCGGTGTCCCGCAGCAGCCGGCCCACGGCCCTGCGGTGACGGGCGAACGCGTACCCGGAGACTCCGCGCCCGCGCTCGCGCTGGCCCTCCCGCGCGGTCTGCGGGGTGACGTCGAGCAGCACGAGGTGCAGGGTGCGGCCGCGCCGCCGGGCGTGCCGGGCCAGCCAGCCGCGCACCCAGGCCTGCGTGCCGCAGTCGTGGACGACGACGGAGTGGCCGGAGCGCAGCACCCGCCACAGTCCCCAGTAGTGGGCGACGCGGACGAGCGGGCGGTAGAGGGCGTACGGGAGTAAGCGGGGCATCCGGGCCGCCCAGCGGTCCCTGGTGTCCTGGGAGTCGATGGCGTGGGCCGAGACGGCCCGTCCCATGAGCGTCGACTTGCCGCTGCCGGGCAGTCCGGAGACCACCACCACGTCCCCCGCCGCGAAGTGCAGGCCGCGCGGGCTGCGCCCGTCCCGCTCCCGCAGGTCCCGCACGACGGGTGCGTGCGGTCCCACCGTCTCCGTGGCCGGCGCCCCCGGCTGCGCGGGCAGTGCCCCGTGCGCGACCCCCGCGGTCGTCGCGTACCGCTGCAACGTCATCGCCCTCCCCCTGTCGCCTGACCCACACCTGCTCAAGAAGTGTAAAGAAAAGGTAATGCGGCACAACCGTCCGACCCGCCGGAACCCGTAGGAGACGGGCATCGGCACCGAACCCCCACTCTCCCGCAATGCGTGCGATGATGACCCCGTCAACTGCATAAAGGCCGCTCGAATCCGCGCGGGAGAGTCCCGGCCGCCGTGCCGGGCGCCGAAGGAGCAAGATCCTCCCTTGAATCTCTCAGGCCCCGTACCGCGTGGATGAGGCAGATCTGAAAAGCGAGCCGCCCCGCGGCTCCACCCAAGGTGCAAGCCGAACCCCTGCGGGGCCTCTCGGCGAACCTCTCAGGTTCCGATGACAGATGGGGAGGGATCGTCCTCGTCGTCATGCCCTGGGAGCCTTGTCCAATGAGTACTGCCCCCCGCCTCACCGCCCTCGATGCCGTGCACCGTTCGCTCGGTGCGACCATGACCGACTTCGCGGGCTGGGACATGCCGCTGCGCTACGCCAGTGAGCGTGACGAGCACAACGCCGTGCGCACGAAGGCCGGCCTCTTCGACCTGTCCCACATGGGCGAGATCACCGTCACCGGCCCCGCGGCCGTGGACCTGCTGAACTTCGCGCTCGTCGGCAACATCGGCACCGTCTCGGTGGGCCGGGCCCGCTACACGATGATCTGCGCCGAGGACGGCGGCATCCTGGACGACCTGATCGTGTACCGCCTGGCGGAGACCGAGTACATGGTCGTGGCCAACGCCGGCAACGCGCAGATCGTGCTGGACGCGCTGACCGCGCGGGCCGAGGGCTTCGACGCCGAGGTGCGCGACGACCGCGACGCGTACGCGCTGCTCGCCGTCCAGGGCCCCGGGTCCCCCGCCATCCTGGCCGCCGTCACCGACGCCGACCTGGACGGTCTGAAGTACTACGCCGGTCTGCCCGGCACGGTCGCCGGTGTCCCCGCGCTCATCGCCCGTACCGGCTACACCGGCGAGGACGGCTTCGAGCTGTTCGTCGCACCCGAGCACGCCGAGCAGCTGTGGCGGGCCCTCACCGAGGCGGGCGCCTCGCACGGACTGATCCCCTGCGGGCTCTCCTGCCGCGACACGCTGCGCCTGGAGGCGGGCATGCCGCTGTACGGGCACGAGCTGACCACGGCGCTGACGCCGTTCGACGCCGGGCTGGGCCGGGTGGTGAAGTTCGAGAAGGAGGGCGACTTCGTCGGCCGCAAGGCCCTGGAGGCCGCCGCCGAGCGCGCCGAGACCGCCCCGCCCCGCAAGCTCGTCGGCCTGGTGGCCGAGGGCCGCCGGGTACCGCGCGCCGGGTTCGCCGTCGTCGCCGGCGGCCAGGTCATCGGCGAGGTCACCTCGGGCGCACCCTCGCCCACGCTCGGCAAGCCCCTCGCCATGGCGTACGTCGACGCCGCACACGCCGCGCCCGGCACCGCGGGCGTCGCCGTGGACATCCGGGGCAGCCACGAGCCGTACGAGGTCGTGGCGCTGCCGTTCTACAAGCGGCAGAAGTAGAAGAGCGGCGCGCCACGGGCACCGCGTACGTGACGCAGTCCCGTCTCACACCGTAAGACCATCGTTCATCAGCACTCCCCCGCGTACAGGAGAATTCAGGTCATGAGCAACCCCCAGCAGCTGCGGTACAGCAAGGAGCACGAGTGGCTGTCGGCCGTCGAGGACGGCGTGGCCACGATCGGCATCACGGAGTACGCGGCCAACGCGCTCGGTGACGTCGTCTACGCCCAGCTCCCCGAGGTCGGCGACACGGTGACCGCGGGCGAGACCTGCGGCGAGCTGGAGTCGACCAAGTCGGTCAGCGACCTGTACTCGCCGGTGAGCGGCGAGGTCACCGCCGCGAACCAGGACGTCGTGGACGACCCGTCGCTGGTGAACTCCGCTCCGTTCGAAGGCGGCTGGCTGTTCAAGGTACGCGTCGCGGAGGAGCCGAAGGACCTGCTCTCCGCCGACGAGTACACCGCGTTCTCCGGCAACTGAGACCCCAAGGGACCACCTGATGTCGCTTCTCAACTCCTCCCTCCACGAGCTGGACCCGGACGTCGCCGCCGCTGTCGACGCCGAGCTCCACCGTCAGCAGTCCACCCTCGAGATGATCGCCTCGGAGAACTTCGCTCCCGTCGCGGTCATGGAGGCCCAGGGCTCCGTCCTGACCAACAAGTACGCCGAGGGCTACCCCGGCCGCCGCTACTACGGCGGCTGCGAGCACGTCGACGTGATCGAGCAGATCGCGATCGACCGCATCAAGGCGCTCTTCGGCGCCGAGGCGGCCAACGTGCAGCCGCACTCGGGCGCACAGGCCAACGCCGCCGCGATGTTCGCGCTGCTGAAGCCGGGCGACACGATCATGGGCCTGAACCTGGCCCACGGCGGTCACCTGACCCACGGCATGAAGATCAACTTCTCCGGCAAGCTCTACAACGTGGTCCCGTACCACGTCGACGACACCGGCACCGTGGACATGGCCGAGGTCGAGCGCCTCGCCAAGGAGTCCAAGCCGCAGCTGATCGTGGCCGGCTGGTCGGCCTACCCCCGCCAGCTGGACTTCGCCGCCTTCCGCCGCATCGCGGACGAGGTCGGCGCGTACCTGATGGTCGACATGGCGCACTTCGCCGGTCTGGTCGCCGCGGGCCTGCACCCCAACCCGGTGCCGCACGCCCACGTCGTCACGACCACCACGCACAAGACCCTCGGCGGTCCGCGCGGCGGCGTGATCCTCTCCACCCAGGAGCTCGCCAAGAAGATCAACTCGGCGGTCTTCCCGGGTCAGCAGGGCGGTCCGCTGGAGCACGTGATCGCGGCCAAGGCGGTCTCCTTCAAGGTGGCGGCGACCGAGGAGTTCAAGGAGCGCCAGCAGCGCACCCTGGACGGCGCCCGCATCCTCGCCGAGCGTCTGGTGCAGCCGGACGTCACCGAGGCCGGCGTCTCCGTCCTGTCCGGCGGTACGGACGTGCACCTGGTCCTCGTGGACCTGCGCAACTCCGAGCTGGACGGCCAGCAGGCCGAGGACCGGCTGCACGAGCTGGGCATCACGGTCAACCGCAACGCCATCCCCAACGACCCGCGGCCGCCGATGGTCACCTCGGGTCTGCGGATCGGCACGCCGGCCCTGGCCACCCGCGGTTTCCAGGCGGAGGACTTCACCGAGGTCGCCGAGATCATCGCGTCGGCGCTGAAGCCGTCGTACGACGCGGACGACCTGAAGGCCCGCGTCGTCGCGCTCGCCGAGAAGTTCCCGCTGTACCCCGGTGTGAAGTAGTCGAACCGGCGCATTTGTACATAAGGGCGGGGCACCGCGCACACTGAACAGTGAGCGCGGTGCCCCATTCCTCGGGGGTGTCCCGCCGGTCAGGGCCGGGGCACGACGCCCGGCACGGCACCTCGCGGCGTTGCCGAAACGCCCTGTCCGGCCCTGACCGGCGAGACACCCCTTGCCCCCCGCTCCCTTGTCCTCGCTCTTCGGGCCCACCCGGCCCGTACCGCACCACCCGGCAGACAACGGCGTCTACCAACCCCTTAGGAGTCACCCCGTGGCCATCTCGGTCTTCGACCTGTTCTCGATCGGCATCGGCCCGTCCAGCTCCCATACGGTCGGCCCCATGCGCGCGGCCCGTATGTTCGCGCGCCGGCTGAAGAACGAGGGCCTGCTCGCCCACACCGCCTCCATACGCGCCGAGCTGTACGGCTCGCTCGGCGCCACCGGCCATGGCCACGGCACGCCCAAGGCCGTCCTGCTCGGTCTGGAGGGCGAGTCCCCCCGCACCGTCGACGTCGAAACGGCCGACGACCGGGTCGAGGCCATCCGCACCACCGGCCGCATCAACCTCCTCGGCATGCACGAGATCGCCTTCGACGCCGACGAGCAGCTGGTCCTGCACCGCCGCAAGGCGCTGCCGTACCACGCCAACGGCATGACGGTCTTCGCCTACGACCACGAGGGCGCCCCCCTCCTGGAGAAGACCTACTACTCGGTCGGCGGCGGTTTCGTCGTCGACGAGGACGCGGTGGGCGAGGACCGGATCGTCCTCGACGACACCGTCCTGAAGCACCCGTTCCGCACCGGCGACGAGCTGCTGCGCCTCGCTCAGGAAACGGGCCTGTCGATCTCCTCCCTGATGCTGGAGAACGAGCGCGCCTGGCGCACCGAGGACGAGATCCGCTCCGGCCTGCTGGACATCTGGCGCGCCATGCAGGCGTGTGTCTCCCGGGGCATGTCCCGCGAGGGCATCCTGCCCGGCGGCCTCAAGGTCCGCCGCCGCGCGGCGAACACCGCCCGCCAGCTGCGCGCCGAGGGCGACCCGCAGACCCACGCGATGGAGTGGATCACCCTGTACGCGATGGCGGTCAACGAGGAGAACGCCGCGGGCGGCCGCGTCGTCACCGCCCCGACCAACGGCGCGGCCGGCATCATCCCCGCGGTACTGCACTACTACATGAACTTCGCGGCCGGCGGCGCGACCGAGGCGGAGAAGGACGACAGCATCGTCCGCTTCCTCCTGGCGGCCGGCGCCATCGGCATGCTGTTCAAGGAGAACGCCTCCATCTCCGGCGCCGAGGTCGGCTGCCAGGGTGAGGTCGGCTCCGCCTGCTCCATGGCCGCGGGCGCCCTCGCCGAGGTCCTGGGCGGCACCCCCGAGCAGGTCGAGAACGCCGCCGAGATCGGCATGGAGCACAACCTCGGCCTGACCTGCGACCCGGTCGGCGGTCTCGTCCAGATCCCGTGCATCGAGCGCAACGGCATGGCGGCGGTGAAGGCCGTCACCGCGGCGAAGATGGCGCTGCGCGGAGACGGCAGCCACAAGGTCTCCCTGGACAAGGTCATCAAGACCATGAAGGAGACGGGCGCCGACATGAGCGTGAAGTACAAGGAGACGGCGCGGGGCGGGCTCGCGGTGAACATCATCGAGTGCTGAGACTGAGGCCCTGACCAGCGCTTTTCTGTCTTTCAGCGCTGTCAGGGCCGCCCCTCCGCATGAGCGGCACGCTCGTCCTGGACTGCGAAGTCCTGTCCCGGCCGGTACGACGCACACCTGAGATCACCGAGTGGCTGACGGCATCCGAGGCCGGAGACATCCGCGTCGTCACCAGAAAGTAGGCCCTCGACGCCGTCGTGGCCGCCACCGCGCTCGCCTCCCCGGCCCCAGTGACCGTCCTGACGTCGGACCCCGAAGACCTCCCGATGCTCTGCGGCCCCAGCGTCCGCGTCGTCGAGGTCTGACCGCGCGGCCGCACCTCGGCCCATGTCAAGAAACCGGGACCCGTGGACGTGGACACGGACGGTCCTATCCACGCGGCGACCGACCTGCCCCGCATCGGCCCGGCACTGGCGACGGGCGCGGAACAGCGGAAGCGGTGCCGCCGCCTCCTCGCGGACCGGTGAGCGGCGGTGGAGGTGGCGGATGCCCGTCCCGCGATGACGTGGACGCTGCCGCCGCCGGACCTTCCCGTCACGGCCGGGGCACCAAAGGGGCAGGAGAGGCCGGACCGGCGCAAGGGGTACTCCGGCCACCGGCGGGTACCCGCGTTCCGAGGCGCGTCGGTCACGGCTCACCCAGGGCACCGGACCTCGACGCAGTGGGAGAGGGAATGAGGCTTCGGGAATTCACACAGACCGCCACGTCCCTGCGCACCGCCGAGGTGTTGAGCGGCCGGTACCGTCTGGACGAGATACTCGGCTCGGGGGGTGCGGCGCATGTGCATCGCGGCTACGACCTGCGATTGCGCCGGCCGGTGGCGGTCAAGGTCTTCCGCCCCGAGGCCGACATCGACACCGGCGTCGAGCAGGACCTGCACAACGAAGCGGTCATGCTGGCCCGGTTGCACCACCCAGGACTGGTCACCGCCTACGACACCGGGCAGCACGACGGACGCGCCTTCCTGGTCATGCGGCTGATCGAAGGCGACAACCTGCGCAAGCACATAGCCGAAGGCCCGCTGCTCCCCAGGGCGACCGCCGCCGTCGGCGCGGGCGTCGCCCAGGCGCTGGCTCACGCGCACGAAGCGGGAGTCGTCCACCGTGACATCAAGCCGTCCAACATCGTCCTGGACGCCGCCCACCGCCCCCATCTCGTCGATTTCGGCATCTCACGGCTGCTGGACGCGACCTCCCGCACCACCGCCGGCACCCTCATCGGGACCGCCGCCTATCTCGCCCCGGAGCAGGTACTCGGCCGGCCCGTGGGCCGGGCCGCCGACGTGTACGCCCTCGGCCTCGTGCTGCTCGAATGCCTCACGGGCACGCTCGAGTACGACGGCATCCCGCTGGAGGCCGCGATCGCACGCCTGCACCGGGCACCCGTCCTGCCGCCCGGCCTGCCCGAGCAACTGAGCACGCTGATCCGGGACATGACGAGCCTGGACGAGAGGGAGCGCCCGGCGGCCCGCGACTGCGCGCGCACGCTGGCGGCGCTGGCCGAGGAAGCCCCCACCGCGGCAGGGGCGGCGGCGAACACCACGCGTCTCGTCGCAGGCCGGGGAGCTACGCGGCCGGCCGAGGAAACCCACAGGAGTCCGGCCCCCCGCGGCGAGAGGGCCGCTCCACGGACCGGGTTCGCGCGGGGTCGCCTCCTCCTCGCCGGGGCGTCCGTCGCGCTCGCCGCCGTCACGGTGACCGCTTTCGCCGTCACCGACGGCTCCGTGCCGTGGGGCGACGGCGCCGGCACGTCCGCGGCCGTCACCCCCTCCGCGAAGCCGTCAGAGCCGGGTCCGCCGGCCGGCGCAGCGCAGAAGGCGGCGACGCCGTCGGAGGCGCGGCCCCCCGGGGCGCAGGCCTCCGCCGGGGCACGGCCCGGGCCGGCGGGCACGACCCGCTCGGCGGTCCCGGAGGAAGACGCGGCGCCGGACAGCGCGGGTCCGGCCACCGGAGTGACGCGGGGCGGCCCGGAGGCCCGACCCCAGTCCCAGCCCCCGGGCCAGGCCAAGAAGGCCAAGAAGGAGAAGAAGGCGGGGCCGGCGGAGAAGAGCACCGAGCGGCGATCCCGGGGCCGCGCCGCCTGCGCTCCGCCGGCGTGCGGTTCCCACCCGTAGGAGGAGGGACCGCCCCACCGCCCCCTTCCTCGGCCTCGGGCCCCCGCGCGGCGGAGGCGGGACGGGTCCGCGGTGCACCCCGTCGTGTGCTGGGCACCTAGCCTGACCAGTATGTTCATGGCTGTCAGCGCTGTCAGTACATAAGGGGAGACGTGGCCGAGATGCCGCCCAGGGCTGTGCCGCCGCAGCCGATGCAGATTTCGTCGTGGCAGCAGGCCGAGCTCAACGCGGCCCGCTGGATGCGCCATTGGGGCTATGCCGATGCCACCGCACGCCCCGGGGGCCCGGACTCCGGCATCGATGTCCGCGCTGCCGGCGCACTGGGGCAGGTCAAGTACCAGGCAGCCAGCGTCGGGCGTCCTGAGCTGCAGCGTTTCGTGGGGGCGCGCTCCCGCGGATCGTCCGCTCAGCTGATCTTCTTCACCGGCAGCGATTACGCGGCCACCGCCGTGTCCTACGCCCAGGAGTGGGGCATAGCGCTCTTCACCTATCGTCTGGACGGCGCGATGACGCCGGTCAACGACGCGGCCCGCCGCATCCACCGCTCCCCCGCGCCCGCCGTCGCGCCCCCCGCGTCCCCGGCGGCCCGGAACCCCGCCCCGGCCGCCTCGCGGTCGTTCTGGGACCGGAACTGGCGTGTCTTCGCGGGCGCTGCCCTCCTCATGGCCCCGCTGAGAACGATCGGGGACGAGGAGATGTACACCGGCCCGCTCGCGGTGGACGTCCTGAAGTTCATCGGCATCCTCCTCGCGTGCTGGGCGCTCGGCGCGTTCCTGATAGCGGCCCGGTTCGGGGCTCGCCTCTCCCTCGGAACCCGGCCCTTGCGGGTGGTCGTCTCCCGGCCGGGAACGGACTCGGCGACCGCGGCGGGCCCGACGCGTGTGCCCCGCCCCCCACGCGACCGGGCCCCGGCGCCCTCACCCGCCCGGCAGGACGGCCTGGTGGCCGAGGCCGCTGGCCTGCTCCGTACCGGCAGCAAGCCGCACCACGTCGACAAGATCCTCAAGGATCGCGGCGTCGGCTTCATGGAACGCGGCAGTGTCATCAACGAAGCCAAGAAACTCAACAAGACTCCCTGACGGCCGGCTGTCGACTGCCAGGTGTCGGGGCTGCCGGGCCAGCGCGGCTTCGGCGGTGGGTTCCATGACGCCTTCACGATGGGCTCGACACGCCCTGACCAGCGTGTTCGCGCGGTCTCGCCTGACGTTCGTACCGTCTCACCGGGCGTGGACACGTACGGCGCCGCTCGGGGCGGCCGGGGTGCGGTTGAGGGACAGCGGGGTGAGCCCGGCCAGGAGAACGAGGGCCGCGAGCGGGATCAGGTCGAGACTGACCGAGATCAGGACGAAGGCCACGGCCACGAGCACCGGGCTCCACACGGGCAGCTGCCGGGGCCGGACGGCCACCAGCATGATCAGCAGGGTGAGCAGGCCCAGCTGGAAGGCCATCGGGCCCGCGAACTCGAGGGGGGCGGGCAGCGGCGCGGAGTCGGCGAGACCGGGGAACAGGTCACCGAGGATCACCCAGACGAAGCAGCCCGCGCCGAACGTTCCGACAGCCGTGGCGGCGCCGGCGGCGGCCTTCGTCCGCGGGGTGGCCGAGGGAACGAGACCGCGCAGTTCCACGACGAGGGCGCCGAGCAGGAGGAAGGCCGCGAGGAAGAAGGTGTGGCCGACGTTCCAGGCCACTCCGGGGCCGTGGTCGCCGTCCATGCCGTCGATCAGGCGCAGCACGCCGTACGACAGGAGCAGGAAGGGGATGAGGACACAGAACAGTCGGGTGGTGGGAGCCGTCGATGTCATGCTTCTACGTTCGCTGTCCGGACCGCGCCCGGCCATCGGGACCATCCCCTAGCGCGCCCGGACAGCCGCCCTAGGGGTTGGGCGGCTCCGTCACCGGGATGTCCCGGAGGTGCGCGGGGCGCGGGGCGGCGCACTCGCTCAGGCCGCGCGCCGGTTCCCCCGGTCCGCGCGCAACCCTCGCCCGGGCCCTCTCCGACGCCACCCGAAGGGGCCGTAAGCCGGTGGCGGGCCGGGACCCGCCGGGTGAACCCCGGTCGTCCGGCGTCGCCCGTCGGCGCCGGCCCGCACCCGGCCACCGGCGCTCGCACCGGCCCCGAGGGGGCGTGAGATCTTCACATGGACCCTGTGAGGGGGTAGCTGTCCGCGGTCCCCCGGATGGATCCACAATCAGGCGTTCGGTGAAGACGCGACGAAGCGTTTCACACGAAAGGGAGCGGGAGAAAGAGAGTTGTCATGCCGGACGAGGCCGACGGACACGCGGTCGACCTCTGGTCGCTCGCCGAGGACGTGGTGGTCGAGCCGGGAGACCGGGAGGGCGAGCTGGTGCTCACCGGCTGCTGGGGCACCGAGTGGGTCTCCACCCCGCATCCCGTGGTCGAGGAGGCGCTGCGCCGGATGCAGCTGGGACCGGTACTGCTGACGAACCTCGAATCCCCGGCGGGTGATGCGGTGGGCCAGGAGGAGTGGTACTGCCTGCAACTCCATCTGGAGCGGCTGTCCCACCTGATCGTGCGTACGTTGGGCATCCAGGACCTGGGGGGCCCGCTGCTCTCGGCGACGCCGGTGTCCCCGGTCGCGCACTTCGCTCTCGCCCGGCTGCCGGGCCGGCAGCCGGTGCAGTTGCCCAGTGGCGTGTCCCTCACCGTCGGGCGCGACGGCGTCACGGTGCAGGCGCCCGACTCCTCGTACCGGGTTCTCGTGCACCGCCCGGAAGCGGTCTGGGTGCTGGGCCGGCTGGCCTGGCCGGTCACCCCGGACCAGGTGTCGGCCGCCCTGGCGCTGCCGGCCGGGGTGGCGGAACGGATCATGGACTACCTCGCGGCGGCCGGCATGGCCGCCGCCACGGCCGAGGACGTCCGCGTGCCCCCGCCCGTCCTCGGCCACGGCGAACCCGGGGACGGCGCGGCCCGGACGCCGTGAGGGGCGCGGCCGGATGCGGTGAGGGGTGCGGTCCCGGACCCCGTGACCGCTGCGGCCGGACGCCGTGAGGGGCGCGGCCGGACGCCGTGACCGGTGCGGCCCGTGCCCGGCCGGAGGGTGTGCCGTCCCCGCGGCCCGCCGGCCGTCCGGCAACGCCGCGGGACACGGCCCCTGCGGGCGCCCTACAGCAGCCAGCCGGCCTCCCGGGCGATGCGGATGGCGTCCACCCGGTTGCGGGCGAGCAGCTTCGTCACCACCGTGGTGAGGTAGTTGCGCACGGTGCCGGGAGCCAGATGCAGCTGCTTGGCGATCTCGCCGGCCTCGAGCCCCTCCGCGGCCAGCCGCAGCACCTCCGTCTCCCGTTCCGTCAGCGGAGTCTCCGCGGTGCCCCAGACGGCGAGCGCGAGATCCGGGTCGATGACCCGGTGTCCGGCCGCCACGCGGCGTACCGCGTTGGCCAGTTCGCCCGGCGGGGCGTCTTTGAGCAGGTAGCCGTTGACCTGGGCGGTGAGCGCGCGGCGCAGTGTGCCGGGCCGGCCGAGGCTGGTGAGGATCAGCGTCCGGCACTCGGGCAGCTTCTCCTTGAGCCGGGCGGCGGCGCTCAGGCCGTCGAGACCGGGCAGATCGATGTCGATGACCGCGACGTCGGGCCGGCAGGCCAGCGCGGCGTCCACGATCATGTCGCCGCGCTCCAGTTCCGCGACCACCTCGAAGTCGTCCTCCAGGCTGAGCAACGCCACCAGCGCGCCGCGCACCATGTTCATGTCCTCGGCCAAAAGCAGACGTAGGGCCACCGACGGATCTCCTTTCCGGCTCAGGCCGCCGGATTCTGGGTCATGGGCACCACGATGTCGGCGCCGGACCGGGGGCGTTCGGGAAAGGCCGGAGCCTCGGCGACGAGCCGGAAGGTGTCGTCCGGGCCGCGGTGGGTGGTGAGTTCGCCGGAGATCTCGTGCATCCTGGAGGTGAGGTTGCCGAGACCGCTGCCGCTGTGGGCGGACGGATCGCGGTAGTCGGGGTCCACCCCGTTGTTCTCGACGCGCAGCAGGACCCGGCCGTCCTCCTGCACCGCCTCGATCACACAGTTGTCGGCCTTGGAGTGCCGCAGCAGGTTGGTGACCGCCTCACGCAGAACGGCCGCGAGCACGGTGCTGACCTGCTGGCTCATCGCCCCGAGCTCCAACGTGACGCGGATGTTCACCTCCGCTGCCGTCAACAGCCCCTCGGCGGTGGTGATCTCCTCCACCAGGGACATGTCACGCAGCCCGCTGGCGACCGTCCGCACGTCGGCCAGCGACTGCCGGGAGATGGCGAGCACATCGCGTATCTCCCCGAGGGCCCGCTGGGGATGGGCCGGCACCAACCGGTAGATGAGCTCGCTCTTCAACGTGATCGCGGAGAGGCTGTAGCCGAGGAGGTCGTGCAAGTCGCGTGCGAACCGCAGCCGTTCCTTCGTGACGGCCATCCGCGCCAGCTGGTCCCTGGTGTCGTGCAGCACGTGCACCAGGTCGGCCAGCCGGGTCAGGCCGAAGACCACCAGGCCGGTCAGGAGCGTGGACTGGCACAGATAGACGCTGTCCAGCGCCGGGCGCCCCTCCAGTGCCGGAGGCAGCAGCATGGTGAGGCCCACCGCGGCGTAGAGGGTCCAGGCGAGGCGCGTCGGCAGCATGAGCAGCAGCGAGCCGGCCAGGAATCCGGCCATGCCGCCCCATGCGGCGTGGAAGAAGAGGAGGGGAAGGTACGTCAGAAGCGCCTGGACCCCCAGAGCGGCAACTTTCTGCCACCGGGGGGCCCGATACGCTTCCGGACGTGAGTGTCTGAGCTGCAGGGCGAAAATGGCCGCCAGGCAGGCCAGCGCCACCGTGGCCATCGGGGCGTCCAGACCCGCACCGATCACGTTGAGCATCGTGATGAGCAGGAAGCTCATCAGCGCCGCCATGAGGATGACACGGGCAAGGCGCGGCGCAGGAGGCTCGGGCTGCCATAAGTCCGGGCGCCCCTCGGGCGGTTCCGAAAAACTTCCGGATTCAGCGGCTGAAGCATGTAAGTCTTTTTGTGGCGGCACTGCTCTACCGGCCCCCTCCGCTAGCCCGCAGCCATCACGCAACGAGAGGGATCATAAGTCAAGGTAGTCACATGCGCCCAGAAGTTACCGCCCTAAACGAACACCGGTTCGGAATTCAGATCGGCGTACGGAGTCGGCTCGGACAGCCGGCCGAGCGCGACCGGAACGTCGAAGAGCCGTCCGGGGGCGAACCTCGGCCAGAAGTGGCGCATCCCGGGAACAATCACCTTCACGACTGGTAGTTGCAGGTCGGGGCGCGTCTGATCGAGGACGAGCAGCTCCATGCCGCGCTCGCGGACCAGCTCGGTGACGGCGCGGACGTCGTCGCGCAGATCGGCGCGCGGCCGGTAACCGCGACCGTGTGCCGCGACCGGCGGTGCGTCCGGATCCGGCGTCAGGTGACGCTGGTTGGCGAGGGTCGCGGTGCGCCACCAGCGCACCGGGTCCGGGTCGGCGATGGCGTAGCCCGTGCCGTCCGGGCCGGGCGCGACCGCGGGCAGCAGTTGTCCCATCTCGGTCAGCGCCCGCCGCAGCGCGATCCGCGGATCGAAGTGCGCGCCGAAGCCGAAGACGATCTCCTCGGCGGGCCGGTCGGTGCGCCGGGAGAGCGCCGCGACCACCGGGATACCGAAGTCCGAGGTGAGGTCGAGCGCCCACACCTCCCGGCCCGCGCGCCGGCAGCCGGACCGCATCCGCTCGACGTACGGTTCGTCCGCGCTGTCGAGGTCCACGGCGGGCTGCCGGGTGCGGTTGTACCACCACAGCGCCACGGCATCGCGCTCCACCAGTTCGAGGAAACCCTGCAGCAGGGCGTCCTCCGGGCTGCTGCCAGCGGCGTTGCCGTTGGAGTCGGCGCTCAGGCCGTCGGGTGCCGGCTCCTGGCCGAAGTAGAGCATCGAGGTGGGCAGCAGCCGCTGGGTGTTGCCGGTGAGCGACCAGACCGGCGTCCACTCCGTCGGGCGGTCCTCGGCGAACGGTTCGGGCACGTGCGACAGCCAGGAGCCGGCGGCGTTCCACGTCTCGCGGTCGCGCATCTGCCGATCGCCGTAGAGCTGGCACGCGCGGGGGTGTACGGCGACGGGGCCGAGCGCGGCGTAACTGTCCCGCAGCACCGGCTCGTCGCCGTGCCGGGTGCCGCTGTAGCGCTCGGCCGCCTCGCACAGGGCGCTGGTCCTGGCCTCGGTCTCGGTGACACCCTTGCCGCCGCTGAGCGCGCGCAGGCCGGCCCGCAGTCCGGCCAGGGAGGCCGCGCCCATGGCCAGGTTCTGGCCGGAGAGGAAGGACTCCACGAAGTCCGGGCAGCTCCGGGCCTTCTCGATCCTCTTGATGATGCCGGTGACCGGGTCGACCAGGTGGCCGAAGCGGTCGAGCATCTCCTGCGGGGTGAGCGACCGGTCGCCGCCGGAGCGCTGGTCGGCCTTGGGCCGGGGCACCGGCACGAAGGGGGCGAGCACCCGCCGGGCGACGAGCTCCGGATCGCCGCACACCGGGCACTGCGGGAGCCGGGCCACCGTGTGCGCGTCGGAGGCGAAGCGCAGGGTGTCCAGGATGTGCACGTCGCTCTGACCGGGGTACCGGATGCCGGCCAGCCACTTCGCGGCTTCCAGGGCGGCGAGTTGTGCCGCCGCCGACTCGCAGGCGGGCAGGCCGGCCGACGGCCGGTCCGGGGGCCCGGCGAGCCCGAGGTGGAGCTGGAGCGGCAGTTCGGAGCGGCGGTGTCCGCGCAGCCGGTGGGCCAGGCAGGACCAGCAGGGCCCGGCGTCGGGCCGGAACACCGGTCCCACCCACGGGTCGGCGCCCCCGGTACGGGCGAGCAGCCACGGGATGCCCTGGGCGCGAAGGGCGGCGTCGACGTCCTTCAGGTCCGGGGACAGGTAGTCGGTGCACAGGACGAGGGCGAACCCGGCGTCCTCGCCGGCGGCGGCGATCCGGATCCCGGATTCCCGCAGCGCCGCCTGCGACCGGACCGGGTCGGTTCCGGGCAGCGCCACGAGCCGCACCCGGGCACCGGCCACGTCACGCGCGGCCCGGCCGCCGTCCAGCCCGGCGAGGTCCCAGTACGCCGCGGCGGGCGGGTCCTCCGTAGTCGCCGGGGCGGAGTGCAGCCTGAGCAGGCCGGCTGCCTCCAGCGCGGCGAGCGCCGACCGGGCCGCCTCGGGTTCGAGGGCCTGGGCGGCCTCACGTATCACCGTTTCCCGGTCGCGGGTGCCGTCCAGCAGAGGTGCGAGCACCTCTGCCGCCGGCCCTCGCAGCGCGGTGACCCCGCGCTGCGAGAGCAGGTAGGCGGCTTCTCCGGGCACGATGGCGGCCCGCAGGTGGCTCTTGAATCCGAGGAGACCCGCGGCGCCGTGTGTCCCGGAGGCGGTCATGCGGCGGGGTCTCCCGATATCGGGGCGACCATGGTGTAGGTCACGGTGAACAGCGCGCACTGCTCGGCCGGGACGTCCAGATTCTCGATCACCAGCTGGCCGCCGGACTCGGCGGAAACCGGGGTGTGCCTGAGCGTGCCCGGCTGGGGAGCGTTCGAAGTCATCGCGATCAATTCCCTTGGTCGTGGGCCGGCTTGGTTGGCTACGGGAAAGATTCTGCGGACGCCGGAGGTGTGCACACAGTGCCGGACTCATCACCGAGGGGTGAAGTTTTCACAGTGCGCCGTCACACGTCCTCCATGACGGCTTGAATCCGCGCCTCCCCCGCCCGGCCCCCGTGGCGGTCCCGCCCCGGCCGAGCGCTCCTGACCTGGAGCGACAGGGGGCGTCGGCGGTCGTGCCGCCGGCTCCCGAGGCGGTGCGGCGGTATGCGGGGAGCCGGGGATCACCGTGCCGCGACGAGGAGGCGCCGACGGCGGCACGGGGGGCGGCGGCTGCCGAACCTGATGTGGCCGCGCCCCTGTCGACGCGGAGGGGGCGCGGCTGACCTGCTTCGCCCTCGGCACGGGGGCTGTCGCGATCACCGGCGCCCCGGATCGGCACCCGCGCCGGCGCCCCCGTGGCGACGGCGATAGAAGGGGAGGCGCAGCCGGGTGGGCGCGGCACCGTGATTTCTTCATGATCCAGCACCTGATGAACACATCCCGGCCGCGGTACGGCGACACTGGGCCGCGGGTGGCGCGAATGGCACTGTTGTCAACACCGGGCTTCGGCCCGGCGATCAGGCGAATCGACCTGGAGTTGCCATGGAGATCAGCCCACCGGGCCCGCCCGACGCGAGTCGTCCGCGGTCCGGACCCCCCGGCCGCGGCAAGAACGCGGCAGCTGCTCGCCCTGTCGACCGGGCCCCGCGCGTCATGGCGCCGGGGCAGGAGTTGTCGTCTTTTACTCCAGGGTGACACAGATGGGAGCTGACTGACGGTCATGTTAGATTTCCGCGTTCTCGGGCCCGTCGGAGTGTGGTCCGCCGGAGCGGAGGCTCCACTGGGCGGTTGCAAGCAACGGACGATACTGACCGCCCTCTTGCTTGCGGACGGCTGGGTCGTCTCCGACTCCGACCTCGGTGGTGTCCTGTGGGAGCGAAGACCTCCCGCCACGTACCAGGCACAGATCTACACCTACGCGTCGCGACTGAGGGGCCACTTCGGCGCTGGAGCGACGATCACTCGCTGCGGACGGGGATACCGTATTGAGAGAGGGGATGCCCGCTTCGATCTGGACGAGTTCTACAAGCTGTCCAAAGAGGGCCATTCCCTGATGCGTACCGGAAGGGTCGGCGATGCGGCGTTCCGTTTCCGTACGGCACTCGGCTTGTGGAGCGGCCCCACCCTCACGGGGGTGACCGAAGCGCTCATCGACAACGAACGGTCCAGAATCGAGATGGCCCGTATGGAAGTGCTGGAGAGCCGGATCGACGCGGAGCTTCAGCTGGGGCTGCACCAGGAACTGATCGGCGAGCTCACGCGGTTGGTGGGCGCGCACCCGCTCCGGGAGTCCTTCCGGGCGAAACTGATGATCGCTCTGCACCGGAGCGACCGGCAGGCCGAGGCCTTCGACACGTTCCACGCGGGCTGCGATCTGCTGCGGGATCAGCTGGGGGTCGACCCCGGGCCGACCCTGCGCAGCGCTCACCAGGCGATCCTGACGGACGACTTCACGGCGGTGCTTCCCCACCGGGGACACCTGGTGGCCGGTCCGACGGGATGAGGGAAGCTCCGGGCTTGTGTGCGGTTGCGCGGCGCCGCACACAAGCGCGCGAGCGAGGAACGGCGAAGCGGCCGGGCCTCCCGGCGGACAGGGCCGGCTCTCGCGGGCCGGCGAGGACAGGGCGCACGGCGGCGTGCGCGCCCGCGTAGCGGCCGCACAACGGCGCGCCACGGCGTGGGGAAACCGTTCAGTCACCACGTCGTCGGGCAGGACGACGTCAGCCGGGCCGGGGAAGTCCCCGACCCGGCTCCGTCACGTCGGGACGGCATGACCCGGGCCGGAGCGCCCGGGTGCGGTCATGTGATCACCCACGCGAGCGAGGCACACCGGACCGCCGGCACGAGGCGCCTCCCGGCGACGGGCCGGACGGGCCGCGCGGTCGCCGGAGCAGGGAAGGGCCAGGGCCGGCGGGGGGTGGGCCGGCCCTGGCCCTGCTTCGGTGGCGGGGGGGCCCGGCCGGTCAGTCCGGCAGGAAGCCCTCCACCGGCACGCCGAGTCCCTGGGCACGGGCGGCCGTGAGGACGTGGTCGGCCAGGGCGATGTCCAGGACGCCCAGACCGAACGGCGCGTAGACGACCGTCCGGTCGCGCGCGGGCCTGAACTCCCGGTCGGTGCCCTCGTCCAGGAGCAGCCGGCCGATCGTCGGGGCGATGAAGTCACGGTGGCCCGCCGCCTGGACGGCGAGGTCCAGGGACGTGCGCTCGCGCAGCGCGTGGTCGGTGTCGTCGACGATGTTGTACGCGTCGGGCAGCGACTCGGGCAGCAGGTCCCGCAGGGAGATGTGCAGGACGACCGTGCCCGGCTCGGCCGCCTTCAGGTCCAGGTGCGGTTCGACGGCCGAGGTGGCGATGGAGACCAGGTCGTGCGCGGCCATGGCCTTCTCGGCGCTGTCGAGGACCAGCACCTGCGCCCCGGGCACCACCGCCGCCGCCTGGGCGGCGGTCTCGGCCGCCCGTTCGGCCGAACTGTCGTACAGTGCCAGCGAGTTCAAGTCAGGCAGGGCGGCGTGGATGTGCCGCAGGATCTCCAGGTTGATGACTCCGCAGCCGATCAGCGAGAGCCCGCTCGGACGACGCTCACGGGTGAGCAGCTCCGCCGCGAGGGCGGCGCTGGCCGCCGTCCGCGCGGCGGAGATCAGCGATCCTTCGATCACGGCCTCGGGGCGGCCCGTCTCCAGTGAGTTGAGGATGATCGCCGCGCTGGCCCGCTGCGTCCCGCGGTCGATGTTGGCGGGGAAGGAGGCGATCCACTTCATGCCGGCGGCCGGCCGGTCCCCGCCGCGGTAGGCGGGCAGGCCGATGATGCGGTTGCGCGGCTGCCCGGGGAACCGCAGGAACGTGGAGTGCGGTACTGCGGTGTCCCCCTGCTCGTGCAGGCGGTAGGCGTGTGCGACGACCGACATGGTGTCGAGTTCGCAACCGTCGAGGAGCTGTGCGACCTCGCTGTGTCGCAGGATGAGCATGACGGAATCGGTTCCTTCCACGAGGAGCGGAGCGGGTCAGCGGGTCGCTTTGAGCGTGCCCAGGTAGGGGCGCCACAGGTGGTCGGGGTTGCTCTCGACCGCGGCCACCGCCTCGCGCATGGCGACCAGGGCCTTCGGCTCCTCGTCGTCGTACACGTCGCCCTGGAGCATCTTCAGCACGTCCGTCCGGTACCGGGGGTCCTGGACGAAGGCGGTGAAGAGCACGTTCAGGCGGTAGTAGATGGAGATGAACTCGTACCAGTAGCTCACCGCCCTGCGGAGCTTGGTCTCGAACGTGGCGAACCGCTCCTTGCCGTAGTCGCCGGCGGCGTGCGCCGCGATGATGTCCTGCGAGGCGATGCGGGCGCTGTTGAGCGCGACGCTGACTCCGCTGGAGAAGATCGGGTCCACGAAGCGCGCCGCGTCACCGATGAGGACGTAGCGGTCGCCGACGATCTCCTTCACCGCGTAGCTGTAGTCGCCCTCCGCCTTGAGGGGCCGGACCTGGCGGCAGCCCTTCAAGGCGTCGTGCAGTTCGGGACGGCTGCCGACGAAGTCCCAGAAGAACTCGTCGAGATCTCCGCTGCCTTCCGCGAAGCGCTTCTTCTGGGTCACCACGCCGATGCTGGTGATCGTGTCGGTGATCGGGATCTGCCAGACCCAGGTGTCCGCGATCGGGAGGAAGTGCACGTAGATGTGCTCGGCCTGGGCCGTGGAGGTGCTCAGCGCCTCCCGGTCGAGCCCCTCGAACCAGGCGTGCACGGCGTACTGGTCGAAGACCGGGTCGGGCACCTTGGTCTTGAGCTGACGGCCGAGCATCGTCTGCCGCCCGGAGGCGTCCACGACCATCCCGGCCGTGTAGTCGACCTGCTTGCCCGCGATCCGGGTCCGTACCACCACCTCGTCGGGGTCGTCGAAGTCGACGCCGAGGACGCGGGCCCCGTTGACGACGGTCGCGCCCTGTTCCTCGGCATGGCGCAGCAGGATCGAGTCGAACCGCGACCGGTCCACGTGGTAGGTGTAGTCGCGGTCCACCCCCTTCTGGCCGCGCTCCACGAACTGGATGTCGGCGGTCCAGTCGTGCTGCAGGCCGCGGAAGCCCAGCCGGGGTATGTCACGCGATTCGGCCGAGGTCCACGAGGCCCCGTACTTGCGGGGGAAACCGGCCTCGTCGATCTTGTCGAGGGCGTCTATCTCCAGGAGCACCGGCGTGGTGGCCGGCACGAGCGACTCGCCCACGTGCGGCCGGGGAAAGATCGCGCTCTCCAGGACGATCACGGAGAGCCCGGCGCGCGCCAGGTACGAGGCGGCGGTCGAGCCCGCGGGCCCGCCGCCGATCACGGCGACGTCGAAGTCGGTGGCGCTCATCGGACGGTCTCCTTCTCCAGCTCGCAGATCATGGTGGCGATCGAGGCCGCGTTCTTGAAGTTCTTCGCGTCGATCTTGGCGGCGGGTACGGGGACGTCCCATTCGTTGAGGATGAAGGCCTGCAGCAGGGCTATCCGGAGCGAGTCGACGATGCCCCACTCCAGCAGCGGGGTCGCCGCGTCGATCTCCCGTCCTTCGTCGGACCAGAGGAATTCGCTCCGGATGAAGTCGAGCAAGCGCGCCGTCACGGCATCGGTGTTCATGAGCGTCCTTTCGAAAGGGTCAGATGCCGCCGGACCAGCGCCGGTCGGTCGATCTTTCCGTTGGGTGTCCTCGGCAGGTCGGGAAGCAGATGGACGTGGTTGGCGATCATGTAGCTCGGCAGCCGCTCCGCGAGATGGCGGCGGAGCGCGAGTGTGCCGGGCGCGGCCCCCTCGACGGGGACGACGAAGGCGACCAGCCGGGCGTCCACGCCGTCGCCGGCCACGACGACGGCCGCGTTCTCCACCTCGTCGTGGGCGTTGCAGGTCGCTTCGATCTCGCCGAGTTCGATCCGGTGGCCGCGGACCTTCACCGCGTGGTCGCGGCGGCCGACGTAGTCGAAGGAGCCGTCGGGCAGCACCAGCACGATGTCGCCGGTGGCGTACGTGCCGGGGCAGGGCCCCCTGCCCCAGTAGCCGAGCATCACCGTCGGCCCGCTGACGACGAGCTCGCCCTGCTCGCCCGGCCCGGCGACGGAACCGGCGTCGGTCCTGGCCCACACCTCGTCGCCGCTCGCGGCCTTGCCGATCGGTACCGGCCGCTCGCGTTCCAGGTCGGCCGGGACGACCTCGTGCCAGGTGCACACGTTGGTCTCGGTCGGGCCGTACAGGTTGAGCAGGCGGGCGTTCGTCCACTCGGCCAGGCGGCGGACGTGGGTGACCGGAAACGGCTCGCCGGCGAAGAGCACCGCCCGCAGGCCGGCGGGGGCGGGCCGGTCGAGCAGCCCGCCGCCGCGGATCATGAGGATCAGCGCCGACGGCACCGAGTACCAGACCGTGATGCGCTCCCGGTGCAGGAACTCGACCAGTTCGCCGGGCGCGTAGGCCAGTTCCGCCGGGACCAGGTGGACCGACGCCCCGACCGAGAAGGCGGCGTACAGGTCCAGCACCGACAGGTCGAAGACGAGCGGCGCGTGGTTGGCGAAGCGGTCCTCGGGCCCCGGGGCGAGCAGGTCCACGGCCCAGTCGATGAACGACCGGGCGTTGCGGTGGCTGATGCTCACGCCCTTCGGCGACCCGGTGGAACCGGAGGTGTAGAGGATGAAGGCCGGGTCGTCCGGCTTCACCTCCGTGTTGACCGGGGGCGCCTCCTCGTCGTCGGGCAGGTGCTCGTCGAGGTCGAGGACCACGCCGTCCCCGAGCGCCGTGCGGACCTCCGCCAGGCGGGTCCCCGTCGTGCACACGACGCGGGCCCCGCAGTCGCGGGCCACGGTGGCGACCCTGCCGACCGGCGCGGTCCCGTCCTGGGGCACATGGACGGCTCCCAGACGCAGCACCGCCTGCATGGCCGCGACGACCGAGGGCGACTTGTCGCTCCACAGGACGACCCGGTCCCCGCGACCGACCCCGGCCCTGGCGAGGAGACGCGCGAAGGCGTCCGCCCTGCGGTCCAGTTCCCGGTAGCTCAGCTCACGCCCGGAGCCCGTCACGGCCGGTCTCCCGGGGTGCAGCTGGGCGGATCGTATGACCAGCTCGTGCAGGTTCACAGCCCTCTCTCCCTTGCGATGACACTCCGGTGGATCTCGGTGGTGCCGGAGAAGAGCGTGCTGGGCACGGCGTCGCGCAGCTGCTGCTCGATGCCGGTCGCGGCGAGGTATCCGATGCCGCCGAAGACCTGGACCGCGTCCCTGGCGTTGGCGACGGCGGCCTCGGAGACCGCGACCTTGGCCAGGGACACGGCGCCCGCGTCCGCGGTGCCCTGGTCCGTGAGCCAGCAGGCGCGGTACAGCAGCAGCCGCGCCCCCTCCAGCCGCTCCGACATGACGGAGATCTTGTGCGAGACGGCCTGGAAGTCGGCCAGCCTGTGGCCGAACTGCTTGCGCGACCGGACGTGGGTGACGCACCGCTGAATCTGATACGTCATCACCCCGAGGTAGATCGCGAACAGGCAGGCCCGCTCCCACCCCATCGAGTGCTGGAAGATCATCCGCCCCTGGCCCTCGCCGCCCAGCAGGTAGCGGGCGGGGACGCGGACCCCCTCGAAGGTGATCCGGCCGGCCGGGCAGCCGTGCAGGCCCATCTTCTCCAGGGGCGGGCTGACGCTCAGGCCCGGCAGATCGCGGGGCACCGCGAACCCGCTGGTGCCGAGGAACCCGGCCTCGGGCTGGGTGACCGCGTAGGTGACGATCACGTCGGCCATCGGGGCGTTGCTCGCGAACGACTTCACACCGTCGAGCACGTAGCAGTCGCCGTCGCGGCGGGCGGTCATCTCCAGCCGGGCGGAGTCGGAGCCCGCCGCGTCCTCGGTGATCGCGTTGGACGCGATCAACGAGCCGGTGGCCAGACCCTTCAGCAGTTCCTCCCGCACCTCCTCGCCGGCGAAGTCCCGGACCGGCACGGCGCAGGCCAGCAGATGGGCGGCGACCCCGAAGGCCAGTCCGGTGTCGAGGCACCCCTGGCCGAAGGCCTCCAGGCACAGCGCCGTGTCCAGGGCGCCGAGCCCGCCGCCGCCGTATTCCTCGGGCAGGCAGAGCCCGGTCAGCCCGAGCGCCGCTGCTTTGCTCCAGTCGTCCCGGTCGAAGTGGTCTGCCGGATTCGTGCGCCGACCCCCGGGAAGTTCTTCCCGGATCGCGGCCAGCAGCCGGTCACGACGACGCTGCTGCTCGATCGTCAAGGCGAAGTCCATCGACGTCCTCCTTTCTGTAGGCGTTGAGCTCGGCGTCGGACATCGCGTCGAGCTCGGAGCGGACCAGTTCCTCGATCAGGGCCGCCAGCTCGCTGACGGTCGGGCCCTCGAAGACGGCCCGGATCGGCAGGTCCACGTCGAAGGCCTCCCGGAGCGCGGCGACCAGCCGGATCGCGAGGATCGAGTTGCCTCCGGCCCGGAAGAAGCCGGTGTGCGCGCCCACCGGGACCGTGAGCAGTCCGGTGAAGATCTCCGCGACCCGTTCCTCGACGATGCCGCGCGGTGCGACCAGTTCCTGCGCCTGGGCGGTGGGCGTGGGCAGCGCGCCGCGGTCGACCTTGCCGTTGGCGTTCAACGGCATCGCGCTCAGCGCGGTGAACGTGGTGGGCAGCATGTAGGCGGGCAGCCGCGCGGCACACAACGCCGTGAGCGACTGCGCGGAGGGCTCGTTGCCGTCCGGGACGTAGAAGACCCCGATCCGCCCGTCGTGCGCGGTGGCCACCGCCTGTCTGACCTGCGGGTGTTCGGTGACCACCGCGGCGATCTCGGCGAGCTCGATGCGGTAGCCGCGGATCTTGACCTGGGTGTCGGCGCGGCCGGCGAACTCCACGTCTCCGCCGTCCAGCACCCGGGCGAGGTCTCCGGTCCGGTACAGCCGGTCGCCCGGCTCTCCGTACGGGTCGGGGACGAACCGCTCCGCGGTCAGTTCCGGTCTGCCGGTGTAGCCGCGGGCGATGCCCGCGCCGCCGACGCAGAGTTCACCGACCGCGCCGATCGGAACCGGCTCGAGCCAGGGGTCGAGCACATGCATCCGCACGCCGGGCAGGGGCCGTCCGATCGGCACGTTGTCCCGGCCGGTCCCCGCCGTGACCTCGTGGACGCAGGTGCCCACGGAGGCTTCGGTCGGGCCGTACTCGTTGATCAGCCGGCCCGGTCCCAGGAGGGACGCCCAGCGCTCGGCCAGGGCGATCGGCAGGGCTTCGCCCGCGACGACGATCCGGGCCGCGAGCGCGGCGATCCGCTCGTCCGCGAGTCCGGAGAGGATCTCCAGGTGGCCCGGCGTGAGCTTGAGGAAGGCGAGCGGGGCGGCGGCGGCCAGGCGGTCACCCAGCTCCGTCAGTTCGAGGTCCTGCGGCAGCAAGGTGGTCGGCCGGCCGGCCAGCAGTCCCGCCCACAGGTTGGGTACGCCGAGGTCGAAGGCGACCGAGGTGAACACCGCCGCGCCGCCCGGAGCCGGCAGCGCCAACTCGTCGACGGCCCACCGCAGATGGCCGGCGAGTCCGGCGTGGGTGATCTCGACGCCCTTGGGCCGTCCCGTCGAACCGGACGTGTAGATCACATAGGCCAGCCGCTCGGGGTCCGCCGACCGGGAGGGCCGGGAGCTGTCGGCGTCCCGCGGCCGCGGGGACACCGTCTCGACCCCGTCGACGGCGGTGGCGCAGACCATGAGACCGGCCCCGGCGTCGGCCAGCATGTACCGGAGCCGCTCGGCCGGGGTGCCCGGTTCCACCGGCAGGTAGGCCGCTCCCGCCTTCCAGACGCCCAGCAGGGAGGCGATCAGGTCGGGGCCGCGGTCCACCAGGACGCCGACGACGGTGTCGGCGCCCGCGCCGAGGTCCCGCAGGCGGTGGGCGATGCGATTGGCCTGACGGTCGAGCTCGGCGAAGGTGACCTCGCCGGCCTCGGACCTCAGGGCGACCGCGTCGGGTGAGGCGTCGGCCTGCCGCTCGAAGAGGCCGGGGGCGTCGGTGGTGTACGCGGGTGCGGGGGTGCGGCCCCACCGCAGGAGCGTCTCGCGCTCGGAAGCCGGGAGCAGGGCCAGTTCGTCCAGGCCGGTGCCCGGTCCCGACGCGGCGTCCTCCAGCAGGAGGACGAGCTGGGCCGCCATGCGCGCGGCGGTCCCCCGCTCGAACAGGGCGGTGGCGTACTCCAGGCCGCCGGACATCCCGCCGTCGGGACGGCGGCGCAGGTAGAGGGTGAGATCCGTCTTGGCGATCCGGGAGACCTCGACCAGGGTCGCGTGGTCGGCCGCCTCGGCGGCGGACCCGGTCAGCTCCTCGTCGTGGAGGTCGAAGGCGACCTGGTAGAGCGGCGTGCGCGACGGGTCGCGCTCGGGTGCGAGGTCGGCGACCAACTGCTCGAAGGGCAGCTCCTGGTGGGCGAACGCCTCACGGCACGCGTCCCTGACCTTCTCGACGCCGGCGCCGAAGGACAGGGAGCCGGAGAGACCCAGCCGCAGCACGAGACTGTTGAGGAAGAAGCCGACCACCCCTTCCGTCTCGGGCCTGTCGCGGCCCGCGACCGGGGTGCCGAGCACGACGTCCCACTGCCCCGTCTGCCGGGCGAGCAGCGTGGCGAACCCGGTCAGCAGCGTCATGAACGGGGTGGCTCCACGGGTCCGGCCGATCTCGGTGAGGGCCGTGGTGACCTGGGGCGACAGTTCGATGGGCACCATCGCGCCCTTGGCGTCCCGGGTCCGGGGGCGCGGGTGATCCGCCCTCGGCTCCAGCGGGGCAGCACCCTCCAGGGCCCTACGCCAGTGGAGGAGTTCCTTCTCCACCCTCTCGGGCGTCATCAGGTCGCGCTGCCACGAGGCGAAGTCGGCGTACTGGACGGGCAGGGCGGGGAGTCCGGGCTCGCCGCCGGTCCGCAGGGCGGAGAGGATCGCGGCGAACTCGCGCTCGAGCACCGACGAGGACCACCCGTCGCAGATGATGTGGTGCACCGAGAGCACCAGCACCTGGCGGCCGCCGGGCGCCGGGTCGCCGGCCAGCAGGGCCCGGGCGAGCGG
Source organism: Streptomyces sp. NPDC005803 (assembly GCF_040630435.1). Classification (NCBI taxonomy): domain Bacteria; kingdom Bacillati; phylum Actinomycetota; class Actinomycetes; order Kitasatosporales; family Streptomycetaceae; genus Streptomyces; species Streptomyces sp. NPDC005803. Next base: position 136,117 of record NZ_JBEXXO010000015.1, read on the forward strand.
GCCGCCCTCCAGGTCGAAGCCGCGGTCGAGCTCGCGGTCGAGCACCGCGGGCAGCTCCTCGTGCGTGACGGCGGCCGTGGTCAGTTCCAGCGGGACGGGCGGCCGGATCAGCTGCATGGGTTCGCCGTCCCGGACGACGAAGGCGGTCCGCAGCGCCTCATGGCGTTCGACCAGCCGCTCCAGCGCGGTGGCCACCTGTTCGACGCCGGTCCCCTCCGGGACCCGCAGGAACAACGCGGAGATCCACTCGCGGCTGCGCGGTTTCATCCGGTCCAGCACCCAGAGCCGGCGCTGGCCGAAGGAGAGCGGCAGGGGGCCGGTACGGGGCAGCGGCACCGGTCCGTCCTGGGCGCCCGGGCCCTCGATCAGGCGGGCCTGGGCGGCGATCGTCGTCGCGGTCAGCAGATCCGCGAGAGCGAGGTCGCGTCCGGTCGCCTTGCGCAGCCGGTTGACCAGCCGGGTGAACTGCAGGGACGTGCCGCCGAGCTGGTAGAAGTCGGCCTCGGGGTCGATGGCGTCGGTCTTGAACAGGTCGCGCCAGACCTCGGCCACCGTCCGCTCCGCCTCGGACACCGGCCGGGCGGCCGCCGAGGGAGCGGGCGGCTCGGGCAGTGCCGCGCGGTCCAGCTTGCCGCTGGAGGTCGTCGGGAACTGGTCGACCGCGATCAGCACCGAGGGCACATGGGTGCCCGGCAGCCGCTCGACGAGGTAGTCGCGGAGCCCGTCCGGCACCGCGGGGGCCCGGACGTAGGCAGCCAGGGCCTTCCCACCGCCGGGTGTCTCGACCGGGACGACGGCCGCGCCGCCGATCGCGGGGTGGCCCTCGAGGGCCGCTTCGATCTCGTCCGGCTCGATCCGGACACCGTTGATCTTGACCTGGCGGTCCACGCGCCCGAGGTACTCCAGGCATCCGTCCTCACGGACCCTGACCCGGTCTCCGGTGCGGTAGAGCCTCGCCCCGGCGGGCCCGTACGGGTCGGGCACGAACCGCTCGGCCGTCAGGTCGGCGCGGCCGAGGTAGCCGCGGGCGACACCCACCCCGCCCGCGTAGAGCTCGCCCTCGTCCGCCGGTTCGCCGTCCTCGTCGAGGACCAGGACGCGCATCCCGGTGATCGCCCGCCCGATCGGCACGGGCCCGGTCAGCTGCCCGGGGTCGAAACGGTGGGCGGTGACGTCGATGGAGCATTCCGTCGGCCCGTAGGTGTTCCAGACCACGGTCCGGTGCGGGGCCAGCGCGAGCAGCCTGCGGACCGGCTCGGCGTGGAGCGGCTCCCCGGCGCAGCACAGCGCGCGCAGGGCGTCGCAGCGGTCCCAGCCGTCCACCTCCAGCAGCTCGCGCAGGACGGACGGCACGACCTGGAGTACGGTCACGCCGGCGTCGCCCACGGCCCGGAGCAGGGTGGCCGGGTCCCGTTCGGCGCCGTCCGGCGCGAGGACGACCGTGCCGCCGACGGCCAGCGGGGCGAAGATCTCCCAGCCGGCGGCGTCGAAGGTCACCGGGGTCTTCTGCAGCACCCGGTCGGAGGCGTTCAGGCCGAGCGACTCGACCGCCCACAGGACGCGGTTGGCGATGCCCGCGTGGTCGATCACGACGCCCTTGGGGCGGCCGGTCGAACCCGAGGTGTGCATCACGTACGCGGCGTCCCCGGGCTCGACGGCGACGGGCCGGAACCCGGCCACCGGGGCGAGTCCGTCCGTCAGCACGGGTGTCGCACCGGCTGCGGTGACCAGGTCGCGCCCGGCGTGGTCGGTGACCACCAGGGCGAGGCCGGTCTGCTCGGTCAGGCCGGATATCCGGGCGGCGGGATGTCCCGGATCCATGGGCAGGTAGGCGGCCCCCGCCCGCCAGACGGCGAGCAGGGCGACGACCAGGTCGATGCCGCGCGGCAGCAGGACGCCGACCGGGCAGCCGGGGAGCGCGCCGTGGGCGATGAGGCTGTGGGCCAGGGCATCGGCCCTGGCGTCCAGCTCGGCGTAGGTCAGCTGCCTTCCGGCCGCGGCCACCGCCGGCCGGTCCGGGGTCAGCGCGATCTGCCGGGCCACCAGCTCGGGCAGGGGCGATGGGGCGGTCATGGCGGTTCTCCTTCGAATGTGCTGAGCGCGGGTCAGGACGTGAACTGCGGGACGCCGTAACGGGCGAACCGCGTGGCCACGTCCTCGGGCTCCCGGGTGGTGGCGAGCGTGAGCAGCAGCAGGATCCGGGCCTTCTGCGGGAGGAGGTCCTCGGCGGGCAGGATTCCGGGGCCGTGACTGTCGTAGACGGCTCCGGAGCCCGTCCGCGCCGCGGCCACGACCGTCACGCCCTTGCCGAGGACCCCGGGCAGTGCGGCGACCTCGGCGGGCGACGGGTCGCCCGCGACGACGATGCCCTTGGCTCCGGCGTCGGCGAACGCGGTGAGCGCCTCGCCGCCCGCGTCCGGGTAGGAGGCGACGATCTCGGTCCGGGGAAGCGTGTCGCGCCCGATCCGGGACAGGTCGAACGGGGTGCGCCAGGCGCCCTTGCCGCACGTCTGGAAGCGGGCGGGCGCCCGCAGCAGCCGGATCCGGCTGCCGTCGACGGTGCCGAGCGTCCCTTGCTCCCTCGCCTGGAACGCGTCGAGCCGGAGCGTGTTGGTCTTGGTGGCTTCGCGTGCGGCGAGGATCTCGTTGTTGAGCGAGACGACCGTGCCGAAGCACCTGGTGCGCGCGCTCGCGGCGAGCACGACGGAGTTGTAGAGGTTCGCGGGGCCGTCCGCGCCGAACACGTTGGACGGCCGCATGGACCCCGTCACCACCACGGGCTTCGGGCTGCGGACCGTCAGGTCGAGGAAGTAGGCGAGCTCCTCCATCGACTTGGTGCCGGCCGTGACCACGACCGCGTCCGCTCCGGCCAGCGCCCGGTCGACCTGCCGGGCCAGGTCGTAGTAGTCGGTCATCGCGGTCTGTTCCGGGCCTTCCGCGGTGGAGACCTGCGCCACCGCGTCGAGCTCCGGTCGCAGGCCGGCCACGATGTCCGCGATCGGCAGCGCGCTGCCGTCGTAGTCCTCGAACGCGGCCCGGTCCTTCGCGACGCCCGTGATGGTGCCGCCGGTCCCGATCACGACCACCTCCGGCTTGGCCGCCTTCGCGACGGCCGGCGCGGAGGGGACCAGCCCGATGAGGAGGGCCCCGAGGAGGAGGCAGGCCCGTTTCACGACAGCACCTGCCCGTTGTCGGCCCGCAGGGCGCGGGACTTGCGGTGGTCGAGGTGGATGAAGGTCCGGTGGAGCCAGCGGTCCTCGCCGTCGTAACGCGGGGTGAAGCGGGTCCTGCCGTGGAGGGCGACGCGGTTGTCCACGACCGCGAGGTCGCCCGGGCGCAGGTGGACGGCCCGGGTCACCGTGTCGAGGGCGGCCCGCAGCACCGTCATCGCGTCGGCGGCCTGCTCGTCGGCGGGGTGGGTGGCGTGGAAGTCGACCCGGACGTCGGGGTCGTCGAAGTCACCGCTCAGGATCGCGTGCAGCGGGGCCTGTCCCCCGGGGGCGCCGAAGGACGGCGGCACCTCCGTGCGGAACCGCTCCTCGCCGAGCACTTTGCGTACGTCGTACGGGAGCAGGGCGGTCGCCCTGCGGATCGAGGCGACCCGCAGGCCGGCGCCGCCCTCGTGGTCGGGACGGACGCAGAACAGCGCGACCATGTCCGGCCGGTGCGGGTGGAAGGCGTTCTCGACGTGCAGTTCGAGCGGGACCGATCCGGCGTTGCTCTGCTGCTCCTCGCGTCCCGCCACCGGCACGACGTTCTGCACCAGGGCGCCGCTCTTCTCGTCCCGGTAGGCGATGACCTCGCCGATCTGCATGGAGACCAGGGCGGTGGTCCCGGCGGCGGGGGTGGCCGCCCGTTCCACCGATTCGTACACGGTCGGGGTGGGCGCGAGCGTGGAGGCCACCGGCAGGTTGCGGACCAGCAGGACCCCGTCCAGCTGCGGGTCGTGCAGGAACGCGCGCAGTCGGCGCCGCAGCCTCTCCGGGAGCTCCGCGGACATGCCCCGGCAGGCGTCGAGCCAGGTCCGGTCGTCGACGAGGCGCGGCTCCACCTCGGCGAGGGCCTCGGCGACGGCTCGGGTCTGGTCCCTCTCCACCTGGGTGAGGGTGAATACGTGGTCCTCGGTCATGAGGTGCCTTCCTGAACGGGGTCGGACAGATCGCGGACCAGGGGGTCCGGGCCGAGCGCGACCGCTTCGAGTACCCGCGCGCAGCGAGCGGCCAGCCGCTGCGCCTCGTCGCGGCCGAAGGCGTCGGGCCGGTGCCCGAGCCGCAGCGACAGCCGTGCGCCGGGGACGACCGCCAGCCGGAGCGGGAAGTGGGTGTCGTCCGCCGCCTCGAACGCGCGCATCCGCAGCTGCCCGCCGAGAGCCGTCGCCCAGGCGGCGGGGTCCATCGGGTAGTTGACGAAGAGCATCGTCGTGTCGAACAGGGTGCGCAGGCCGGCCTCGCGCTGGATCTCGGCCAGGCCCAGATGGTCGTGCGGCTGGAGCGCGGCCTGCTCCTGCTGGAGTCGGCGCAGCGCGGTGAAGAACGGCTCGCCGGGCGCCAGTCGCACCCGCACCGGGACGGTGTTCGTGAACAGGCCGACCATGCCCTCGACGCCGGGCAGTTCGGGCGGCCGGCCGGACACCGAGGAACCGAAGACCACGTCGTGGCTGCCGGTGAGCTCGCCGAGCACCAAGGCCCAGGCGCCCTGGACGACGGTGTTCAGCGTCAGACCGTGGGCCGCGGTGCGCGCCGACAGCGCCTGGGTCGTCGGCTCGTCGAGCTCGTGGACGACCAGCTCGTGCGCCACCTCGGTCAGACCCGTCGTGCCGGCCGTGGTCGGGCCGGGCAGGCCCGCGAGGGCCTCGCGCCATGCCGCCTTCGCCGCGTCCCGGTCGCGGGCGGCGAGCCAGGCCGCGTACCGCGCGTACGGTGCGACGGGAGCCAGTTGCCGTCCCGCGTAGAGGGAGAACAGCTCCTGGACGAACACCGAGGTGGACCAGCCGTCCCACAGGATGTGGTGGACGGTCAGGACCAGCCGGAACCGCTGCCCGCCGAGCCTCAGCAGGCGGACGCGCAGCAGCGGTGGCTCCGCCAGGTCGAACCTGCCCTTGCGGTCCTCGGCCGCCAGCCGTGCGGCCTCCGCCTCCGGGCGGGGGTGAGCGGTCAGGTCCTGCTCCTGCCAGGGCAGGGCGACGTCCGCCGGCAGGACCTGGACCGGCTCGTCGAGGTCGCCGTAGTAGAAGGCGGCTCGCAGGTTGGCGTGCCGGTCGAGGACGGCCTCGGCGGCGGCCTTCATGCGCGCGGCGTCGAGTGCTCCTTCGAGCTCGACGGCGAGCTGGGCGGCGTAGACGTCGAGCATGCTCTCCGTCCGCATGCTGTGGACGAGGAAACCTTCCTGCAACGGGGAGAGCGGCAGCAGGTCGGTGAGCGTTCCGTAGCGCTCGGCCAGCTCGTCCGTCTCCGCCTGGGTCAGCTCGACCAGCGGCACGTCGGACGGGGTGAGTCCGCCCGCCCCGGGACGCGTCCCGTGCTCGGCCAGCGCCTCCAGGGCGGCGCGGAACAGATCGGTCAGGCCGGCGACCCGCTCCTCGGGAAAGAGTCCGGCCGGCCAGTGCAGGGTGACGGTCAGCTCGGGACCGGACGGGCCGTCGAAGGTGGCCGCGACGATCTCGAGTTCGTGCGCGAAGGGCATCCGCGGGTCGGCGTCGGCGTGGAAACCGCCGTCGGTGAGCTCCCAGTCGGCGTCCTGGCCCGAGGAGAACCGGCCCAGGTAGTTGAAGCCGACGCGCGGGGCGCGGGCTTCCGCGAGCCGGGCCCGTGACGGCTCGTCGGCGTAGCGCAGCATGCCGTAGCCGATGCCGTGGTCGGGCAGGGCGCGCAGTTGCTCCTTGACCCGCTTGAGCGCGGCGCCCAGGGCAGGGCCCGCGGCGGCGACGTCCGGCCAGGCGACCTCGCCCGGGTCCAGGCGGGCCGGATACATGCTGGTGAACCAGCCGACCGTCCGGTCGAGGCGCACGCCGGGGAAGATGTCCTCCCTGCCGTGGCCCTCGAGGTCGCAGAGCACCGGGCCGCCCGCTCCGCGCCATTGGCGGTAGGCCAGGGCGAGCCCGGTCAGCAGCACCTCGGTGACCCCCGTGCGGAACGCCGCGGGCACCTCGGCGAGCAGGGCCGCGGTCGTCGCGGGGGAAAGCGTGAGGTCGAGGCTGCGGGCGGTGCGGAACAGGTCCGTGGCCGGGTCGAGGTCGCGGGTTCCGGGCCTCGGGTCGGCGGTCCGTGCGATCCGCTCCCACATCGGGAGTTCGCCCGCCCGGCCCGGTGCGGCCTCGACGAGCCGGCCGGCCCAGGTGCGCAGCGAGGTGCCCACCGCGGGCAGCGGGTCGCCGGTCATGGCCGAGGCGAGGTCCTGGATGAGCACGCGCCAGGACACCCCGTCCACGGACAGGTGGTGCAGCGTCAGTTCGAGCCGGCCGGGCAGGCCGGGCCCGGCGGGGAACCAGACCGCCTGGTGCATGACGCCCCGCGCCGGGTCGAGCCTGCTCCGTGCGGCCTCGCGCTGGTCCGGTGCCGGGCCGGCGACGGTCAGTTCGGGGGCGACCGTGCCGGCCGGCCGGACCTCGAGGCGCCATCCGTCGCGCACCCGCAGGCGCAGCGCGTCGTGGTGGTCGATGAGGGTGTGCAGCCCCTTGAGCAGGGCGTCGAAGCTGGTGTCCGCGGGCGTGCGGAGCAGCACCGACTGGCTGAAGCGCGAGCTGGGGACGTCCTGTTCCGCCAGCCAGGAGACGATCGGGGTGACCGGCACGTCACCGGTGCCCGCGCCTTCGGGTTCGGCGGCCTCGTCCTCGGGCAGCGGCTGCGCGACGGCGGCCAGGGCGGCGACCGTGGGGTGCAGGAAGACCTCGCGCGAGGTGAACGCGAGCCCGGCCTTGCGGGCGCGGCTGACCAGCTGCAGCGCCATGATGCTGTCGCCGCCCCGGTCGAAGAACGAGGCGGCGGTGCCGACCCGGTCCAGTCCGAGGACCTCGGCGAACAGGGCGCAGAGCGTCCGTTCGACCGGGGAGCCGGGCAGGTCGGTGTCCTCCCGCGCCTCGGGCGGGTCGGGCAGGGCGCGGCGGTCGACCTTGCCGTGCGGGGTCAGGGGGAACGCGTCGAGCACGACGAACGCGGAGGGCACCATGGCCTCGGGCAGGGTGCGCCGGGCCGTCTCCCGGACCTCGGCGGTGTCGAGTGGTCCGGCCGGTATCAGGTAGCCGATGAGGCGCTTGACGCCGGGGCGGTCCTCGCGGACGGCCACGGCCGCCGCGCGGACGCCGGGGTGCCGGTTCAGCGCGGCCTCGACCTCGCCCGCCTCGATCCGCAGCCCGCGCAGCTTGAACTGCCCGTCACCGCGGCCGAGGTACTCCAGCTGCCCGTCGGGACGCCACCGGGCGCGGTCTCCGGTCCGGTACATGCGGTCGCCGTCCGGGCCGAACGGGCAGGGGAGGAAGCGGTCCGCGGTGAGGTCCGGGCGGCCGTGGTAGCCGCGCGCGACGCCGGCGCCGGCGATGTAGAGCTCGCCGGGGCAGCCGGTGGGTACGGGTGCGAGCCGCTCGTCGAGCACGTAGACGCGCGCCCCCGAGATCGGGCGGCCGATGGGGGGCCGGCCCTCCCCGCGCAGCGGGCCGTAGCCGGTCGCCGCCACGGTCGTCTCGGTCGGGCCGTACATGTTGAACATGCGGCGGCCCGCCGACCAGCGGGCGACGAGTGCCTCGTCCACGGCTTCGCCGCCGACGATCAGCACGTCCAGGTCGGGAAGCTCGACGGCGGGCAGGCCGGACAGGACGGCGGGCGCCAGCGCGAGGTGGGTGATGCGGGCCTCCCGCAGCAGTACCGCGAGATCGTCCGGGGCGAGTGCCGAGGTCTCCGGCGCGAGCACGAGCGTGGCTCCGGAGACCAGGGCGGGCCAGATGTCGGCGCCGGCGGCGTCGAAACCCGGCGAGAGGTACTGCAGCACCCGGCTGCCGGGCCCGAGCCCGAACCGTTCGGCGTGGTCGAGGGCGAGGTTGGCGAGCGCGCTGTGCGGGACGACCACCCCCTTCGGCAGGCCGGTCGAGCCCGAGGTGTAGATGACGTACGCCGCCGAGTCCGGGTCGGGACCGGCGAACGCGGCGCCTCCCGCCCCGGCGGAGCCCTCTTCGGTGAGTACGCACACCGGGGCGGCGTCCGCCAGGAGGTGGTCGATCCGCTCCCGCGGGTACCCGGGGTCGACCGGTACGTAGGCGGCGCCGGCCCGCAGGCAGGCGAGCATCGCGACCACGAGGCCGGCCGTGCGCGGCATCAGCAGCGCGACGTTCGTTCCCGGTCCCGCCCCCCGCTCGCGCAGCGAGGCGGCCAGCGCGTCGGCCCGCGCGTTGAGTTCGCCGTAGGTCAGTGCGGTGTCGCCGGACTCGACGGCCGGTTCCCCGGCGGGACGCGCGGCGATGAGCCCGGGCACGTGACTGCCGTGCGCGGCGGAAGGAGCCTCGGCCGGAAGCAGGGTCGCGCGCTCCCTCGGGGTCAGCAGTTCGAGCTCGCCGATCGGCGTGTGCACGGAGCCCGCCGCCCGCTGGACGAACGCGACCAGCCGGCCGGCGTGCGCGGCCAGGCCGTCACCGTCGTGCAACTCGGGGTTGGCGTCGAAGAGCAGCGCACCGGGCGACCCGTCCGAACGGCCGCTGACCGCGACGGACAGATCGGGGGTGGGGCCCGAGGCGAGATTCGTCACCCGGCCCGAAGCTCCCCGGAGGTCGAGGTCCCGTTCGTACGGCATGAAGTTGACCAACGGTCCGAGCAGTCCGCCCTCGCGCCCGGTGAGGCCCAGCTCCCGGCACAGGTCCTCGTGCCGGTAGCGCTCGTGCCGCAGGGCGGTCCCGATCTCCGCCGCGACCACGGGCACCAGGTCGGCGAGGCTCGCCCCCAACGGGACGTCGAACCTCAGCGCGACCGTGCCGGTCGCCATTCCGGGGACGTTGCGCAGGCGCGGGCCGCGGCGCCCGGAGACCGGGAGGCCGAGGATCACGTCGGGGCTCCCGGTCATCCGCCGGACATAGCCGGCGATGGCGGCGACGAGGACGGTCTGCCAGGTGGCGCCGACGGCCTGCGCGGCCTCGGCGAGCACGGCGCGTCCGGCCTCGGGCACCGTCTCCTCCCGGCGCAGCCGCGGCGGCCGGTCACCGGCGGGGGCCGAGCCGGGCAGCAGGACGGGCTCCGAGCGGTCCGCGAAGCGGGCGGTCCAGTAGCGGCCGTCGGCCTCGAAGTCGGGCGACGACCGGTAGGCGGCATCCTGTTCGGCCAGGTTCCCCAGCGGCTCGAAAGCGGCGGGGCCCGGTCGCTCGCCGCACAGTTCGGCGAGCCGGCTGCGCAGCAGGTGCACACCGTAGGCGTCCACGAGAATGTGGTGAATGCGGTAGTAGAACAGCAGCCGCGACGGTCCGATGCGGAAAACCGCCGCGTGGGAAAGCGGCCCTTTTTCCAGATCGACGGGCGTCGCCAGATCGGCGTGCATCCGTTCCCGGGCCTCTTCCTCCGGGTCGGCGCAATCGCTCAGATCGATCAGAGGAGGCAGGACCGGCGAGGCGGCGGTGACATATTGCCGCAGCCCCTCGCTGTCCTCGCCGACCGAGGCCACGCGCAGTACTTCGGCCTCGGAGCGCAACTGGACCCAGGCCCGTCTGAGCACCTCGGGGTCCAGGTCACCGCGGATGTCTATCTGCTCACCGCAGTTGTAGCGCTGTCCCGAGGGGTCCAGTTGATGGGCGAACCAGACGCCTTGCTGCGCCGTGGAGAGCGGAAGCCGCCGTTCGTATTCCATGGCCGAGAGCGTGCTCGGCCCAGCTATCAGTCACCTATAACAAGACAACCGCCGGCTGCGGCGCCGAACGGGTATTGCAGGAATATGGGCACGCTATCGGATGCGATTTGACGCTCGCCTCCATGGTTATAGCTGTGAATCCCATAGCACCCCTTCCTGCGGACAGACTGCTGACCTTTCTGCTCCAGGCGGGCGTGCTCCTGGGTACCGCACTGGTCCTGGGCAGGCTCGCCCAGCGGGTGAACCTGCCCGCCGTGGTCGGAGAGCTCTGCGCCGGAGTCCTGCTCGGACCGTCCGTGCTCGGCGCGCTGGACCTCTGGCACGGCCCGGACGTCGAACAGATGCACCTTCTCGACGCCACGGGCCAGCTCGGGGTGCTGCTGCTGGTCGGTCTCTCCGGCTTCGAGCTGGACATGCGGCTGGTGCGCAAACGAGGAGCGACCGCGGCCAAGATCAGCCTCGGCGGGCTGCTCGTTCCCCTGGCCTTCGGCGTGTCGGCGGGATTCCTGATCCCCCTGTCGCTGCTGTCGGACGACGCGGACCGGACGGTCGTCGCGCTGTTCCTCGGCGTGGCGCTGTGCGTGAGCGCGATCCCCGTGATCGCCAAGACCCTGCTCGACATGAACCTCCTGCACCGCACCGTGAGCCAGTTGACCCTGACCGCGGCGGTCATCGACGACATCTTCGGCTGGCTGATGCTCTCGGTGGTGTCCGCGATGGCCACCACCGGCTTCCGTGCCGGGACGGTGGTGGGCTCCGTGCTCGACATCGCCGCCGTGGTGCTGGTCGCCGTGTTCGTGCTGCGGCCGGTGGCACGGGTCGTCCTGCGGCGGGGATCCGCGATCGCACCGGTGACGGTCATCATCCTGCTGGGCGCCGCGGCCACCCAGGCCCTCGATATCGAGGCGGTGTTCGGCGCCTTCGTCTGCGGTGTCGTGCTCGCCTCGGTCACTCCGCGTCCGGAGACGCTGGCGCCCCTGCGGACGGTCGTGCTGACCGTCCTGGCTCCGCTGTACTTCGCTCTGGCCGGCCTGCGGATGGACCTGACCGCGCTGGCCGATCCCCAGGTCGCCGCGGTCGCCGTCGGCATCCTGGTCCTGGCCATCGGGGGCAAGTTCCTCGGCGCCTGGATCGGGGCCACGTTCAGCGGTCTCACCAAATGGGAGGCGGTGGCCTGCGGGGCCGGTATGAACGCCCGCGGTGTGATCGAGGTGATCGTCGCGATGACGGGGCTCCGGCTCGGCGTACTCAACGGCACCGCCTACACCACGATCGTGCTCGTCGCGATCGTGACCTCCCTCATGGCCCCGCCCCTGCTGCGCAGGGCGATGGACCGCATCGAGCACACCGCTGAGGAGCAGATGCGGCGCAACTGGCCTTCGGTCTCGGAAAAGAAGACGGAGATTCCATGAACGACCTGCCCCACCTCATCCAGGGCGAGCCCACCGCCCCGTCACTGGCCCAATTCACCGCGCGCCACCGCGACGACCTGCGTGACCGGCTGACCCGGCACGGGGCGGTGCTGCTGCGGGGCTTCTCCACCGGCCCCGATCAGCTGCGCGGCGTCGACGACGCGGTCCGCGCCTTCTCGGGCCCGCCCCTGGAGTACGCGGAGCAGTCGTCCCCGCGCACGGCCCTCCAGGGCAACATCTACACCTCGACGGACTACCCGCCGGACGAGGAGATCTTCCTGCACAACGAGAACTCCTACCAGGCGTCCTGGCCGGGCGTGCTGTTCTTCACCTGCGTCGAGCCGCCCCTCACGCAGGGCGCGACCCCGCTCGCCGACATCGGGGAGATCTACCGGTCGATCGATCCGGCGGTCCGCACGGAGTTCGAGGAGCGCGGCTGGATGGTCGTACGCAACTACCGGCCGCGCTTCGGCGTCGACTGGCGGGTCTCCTTCGGCACCGAGGACCGGGAAGAGATCGCCCGCCTGTGCGAGAGCCGCGCCCTGCGCTGGTCCTGGGAGGACGGCGACGTGCTGCGGACCGAGGGCGTCCGCAGGGCCGTCCACCAGCACCCGGTCACCGGCGAGTCCGTCTGGTTCAACCACATCACGTTCTTCCACAACAGCACGCTGCCCCCGGACGTGCGGGAGGGCCTGCTGGCGTTGTTCGGGGACGCCGGCCTGCCGACCAACAGCTATTACGGCGACGGCGGCACGATCCCCGACGAGGTCATCGCCCATCTGCGCGACTGCTACCGCAAGGCGAGCCGCCGGTTCGACTGGGAGCGCGGGGACGTGCTGCTGGTCGACAACATGCGGGCGGCGCACGGCCGGGAGCCGTTCACCGGCCCGCGCAAGATCGCCGTGGCCATGGCCGAGCCCCTCACCCCGGCAGGACTGCGGTGAGCTGGTTCCGGACGTTCCACCCCCGGCCCGGGGCCCGCGTCCGCCTCGTCTGCCTTCCCTACGCAGGCGGCGGCGCGGGCCTCTACCGCGCGCTGGCGCAGAAGATCGCACCGGAGATCGAGGTCGTGGCCGTGCAGTATCCGGGCCGCCAGGACCGGCGGGCCGAGGCCCCCATCGACGATCTCCACGCGCTGGCCGACCGCATCGCGGACGAACTGGCCGCCCTGGACGGCCCCCCTGTGGCGCTGTTCGGGCACAGCCTGGGCGCCACGATCGGCTTCGAGGTGGCCCGCCGGATGCTCCCCAGGTTCCCGTCCCCGGTCGTCCGGCTGTTCGTATCCGCCCGCACGGCCCCCGTCGACCACCGGCCGAGCGGGCGGGACTTCCGCCAGGACGCCGTGCTGCGCGCCTGGGCCGGACGCGCGGGTGACGCGGCGCGGCAGGCCGCGGCCGACCCTGACCTCTGGCAGCTGGCGGCTCCCTCGCTGGCCGCGGACCTCATGATGTCGGAGACCTACGCGGCCCGTCCCGGCGCCAAGGTGACCTGCCCGGTCACCGCCGTCGCCGGCACCGACGACCGCGGCTGCGGCGCCGAGCACATGGCCCGCTGGGCGGCCCACACCATCGGCGGCTTCGAGGTCGCCGAGGTGGTGGGTGACCACTACTTCATCGACGACCCGTCCACCGAGCTCTGCGGGCTCCTCGAAGGTCTCCTCTGAGCTGTCGCAGGGCGGGGCAGGCTCCCCGGTCCCGGCGCGGCCCCGGCCCCCACGTCTCGCGTCACACGAGACGTGGGGGCCCACGTGCGCCCGGGGAGCCGTCGCGGAGCACGGCGAAGGCGACGGACGTGACATCGCGGCGACCGTCCGCTCACCGTCCCGGGCCGGCGAGCGGACCGCCGGGAACCCACGGAAGGGCCGGGCCGAACTCGGCTGCACCGCACGTGGACACGCCCGGTGAGCCCAAGAACGCCCAGGCCAGGTCCTCGTGACGTCGCGTCAGTAGGGCAACGCGGACGCACCGGTGGCCCCCCGCAGGGACAGCGACGAGCACGAAAGCGTACGCAGGCGCACGTGAGGGGCGGGATCCCTCAGGATCCCGCCCCTCGTGGAGTCGCTCGCTCCCCCTTGTCCCCCCGCGCTACTCCCCCTTGCCGACCAGGTCGAGCAGCCGGCCCCGGAGGAAGAAGCGGGTGGCGACGACCGCGACGGTCACCGCGACCGCCGCACAGGCGACGGCCACGCCGAGGATGGAACCCCACGGAGCGTCGAAGGTGAAGTCTCCGGCCAGTTCGGTGAGCGCGACCCGCTGGCCGACCACCACCAGGCCGGCCGCGATCGCGCCGAGGATCACTCCGGCGACCGCCGCGACCGCGGTCTCCGCGGCGACGTACTTGAGGGTGTCACCGCGCGTGGCACCGGACAGGTTCAGGGTCGCGAGCTCCCTGCGCCGGCCGGGAGCCGCCATCACCAGGGTGTTGGCGATCGCCAGGAGCGCGTACCCCAGGGCGATCCCGAACACGATCAGGGTCGCGAGCCGGGCCTGCTTCTGCTGCTCGGCCCGCATGTCGTCGAGGAACACGCCCATGGGCGCGACCTTGACCGGCTGGTTCTCCGCGATCCCGCGCAGCGCGGCGTCGACCTTGTCGGCGTCGCCGCCCGGGCCGACCGTGACGTCGATCCTGGTCGGCGAGCCGCCGGCCGTGTGGGCGGCGGAGACGTAGCCGGTCTCGCCGAGGACCGACGGTCCCGTCAGCGCCGCGACCGTCAGGTTCACGGCCGATCCGTCCGGCATCCCGGCCTTCACCGCGTCCCCGGCCTCGATGCCGAACTCGGCCGCGGTGTCCTGGTCGAGCACGAGCTGCTGGTCGCCGAACCCGTCGAGCGAGCCTTCGGTGACCTTGAGGTCCTGGGTGGCGGCCAGGGCCTTCGGGTCCACCGCCCAGCTGGACAGCGTGCCGATGTAGCGGTCCTTCTCGCCGGACAGGCGCAGTTCGCCGGGTGTCAGCGCGGCGACCTGGACGCCCGGCAGGGCGAGGACCTTCTCCCTGGTTCCGGGGGTGATGGTCGCGCCGTCGTCGGCGACCATGGTGAAGTCGGCCTTGGTCTGGGCGCGCAGGCCCGCGCTGCCGGCGTCACCGGCGGCGATCGGCGCGATGAGCAGCGCACCGCCGAGTCCGAGCGCCAGTACGACCGGAGCCGCGACCGAGGCGCTGCGGCGGCCGGCGAACAGCGCGCCCTCCCGCACGATCATGGCTCCGGCACCGAGCGTGCTCAGCGGCCAGGAGGCGAGGAGCAGGACCGGGCGCAGCAGCAGAGGCGTCAGCATGGCGCAGCCGCCCACGATCAGCACCGGCACCGGGAAGTAGTTCTGCATGCTCATCGCGGTGAGCGGGCTGTCCACGGCCGAGAGGCTCTTCTGTATGCCGAGTCCGAGCAGGGCCACGCCGAGCACCAGGCGGACGGGGGTCAGCACGGCGCGCCGGCCGGTCGCCTCCCGCAGCGCCTCGGCGGGCTTCACCCGGCCCGCCTTCCACGACACGGCGGCGGTGCCGATCATCGCGGACAGCAGTCCCGCCGCGAAGGCGATCACCAGCGGCGGCCAGACGACCTGGATCTCGTACCAGGCCGGGGCGATGTTCTTGGTGATCATGAAGTCCTGCAGGAGACCGGCGCATTGGGTCCCGATCAGGCAGCCCAGGGCTGAGGCGACCGAGGCCAGCAGCAGGGCCTCGAACAGCACCATCCGCCGCACCTGCCAGGGGGTCGCCCCCACGGTGCGGATCAGGGCGAGTTCGCGGCGCCGCTGGTCGACCACGAAGGCGAAGGTGGCGATCACGACGAAGATCGCGACGAAGGCCACGATCATCAACGAGGTGCCCGCCATGCCTTCGGCGTCCCTGAGCTGGTCGCGGCCGCCCTCCTGGTCGGCCTCGGCGAGCAGCCGGGACTCTCCGGTCAGGACGGACGCCGGGCCCGCCGCCGAGCGGACCTCGCCGACCGGCCCGTAGGCCACGACGGCCTGGACGCCCGGCGACAGTTTCCGGGCCTCGGCGTCCGTGAAGAAGAGCGCGTCCTCGAACCAGACCAGCTCGGTGACGCCGACGACCTTGTAGTCGGCGAACGTCCCGGCCACGGCGACCTTGACCTCCGTGCCGACCAGGGAGGGTTCGCCGCCGCCGACCGCGATCTCGTCGTCGGCCTTCGGGGCCCGCCCCGAGGCCATCCGGTAGGGGGTGAAGGCGGCTGCCGACCACGGGTGGCCGACCTGCTCGCCGGGACCGTCCTGGAGGCGGGCGGAGAACGTCCGGTCCTCCACCGTCCTGCCGGTGGCGGCCAGTGCGGTCACGGTGTCCGCGGGCAGGTCCCCCGGACGCGCGATCGGGAACTCGCGCGGATCCCCGTCGTCGTCGGTCAGCTTGTAGGTGACGGGCTGGGTCACGACGGCCGGGGCTGCGGCGTACCGCTGCGGCCCCGACAGATCGGTGGACCCCACGGCCCAGAGGGCGAGGATCATCATCGCGATGACGCCGACGCCCAGCGCGAGGGCGACGAACGCGCCCGCGTACGAGACCGCTCGGGCCCGCACGGTCGCGAGCGCGAGTCTCACCATGACCCCTCCAGCTTGGTGATCCGCGCTGCGGCCAGCTCGGGCGTCGGGTCTTCGAGCACGCCCGCGGGCCTGCCGTCGGCCAGGAAGACGATCTGGTCGGCGTAGGAGGCGGCGACCGGGTCGTGGGTGACCATGATGATCGTCTGCCCGTCGGTGTCGACCAGCTCGCGCAGTAACTGCATCACCTGCCGGGAGGACTTGGAGTCCAGGGCCCCGGTCGGTTCGTCGGCGAACAGCACCCTCGGCCCGGTGAGCAGCGCCCGCGCGATCGCGACCCGCTGCTGCTGACCACCCGACAGCTCGCCGGGGCGGTGCCGCTTGCGCTCACCCAGTCCCAGCCGGTCGAGTGCGGCGTCGACGGCCTTGCGCGCGGGCTTCTTGCCCGCCAGCATCAGCGGAAGCGCCACGTTCTGACGCGCGGTCAGCGACGGAATGAGGTTGAAGGTCTGGAAGACGAAGCCGACATGCTGCCGTCTCAACTTGGTCAGCGCCGCTTCGCTCATCCCGCGCAACGATGTGCCGGCCAGTATCACCTCGCCCGAGTCGACCCGGTCGATGCCGGCCGCACACTGCAACATGGTCGACTTGCCCGACCCGGAGGGTCCCATCACCGCGGTGAAGGCCCCCTCGGGGAAGTCGAGCGTCACCTCATCGAGCGCGATGACTCTGTTGTCCCGCTTGCCGAACCCTCTGCTCACGGCTTCGAGGCTCACCATCGCGGTTCCCGTATTCATAACCGGAATGCTAGGTGTGCGATCTATATACGGACCATAGCGTCGGTTACGCCCCGGGCCCCCCGGCGGGCCCAGCGCCTGCTCACAGCCTTCCGGCCTCGGGATATCTGGCGAATATGGCTTGCTTATGGCCGGTTCCCGATGCTCTGGAGAGTCCGTGTTTTGCACGGATCCCTTGTTCACCGGAGGTGGGAAAATGCACGCTGACGAAGCCGACGACCGCCGTTACCTCGTGGTTCTCAACGACGAGGAGCAGTACTCGATCTGGTGGGCCGACCGGGCGCTGCCGGCCGGCTGGCACCCGGAGGGCACCGAGGGCAGCAAGTCCGACTGCCTGGACCACATAGGAAAGATCTGGACCGACCTGCGGCCGGCGAGCCTGCGCCGCCGGATGGCTGCGGCCCGATGAGTGCCTCCCGCAGGCTGGTGTCGCTCGACGACCTGGGCGACGACGATCTGGAGCAGATCGTGCGCCGGGGCGTCGCCCACTCCGCGGGCACCTCCGAGAACCGCGAGCCGCTGGCCGGGCAGGTGGTCGGGATCTACTTCGGGATGACCTCGACCCGGACCAGGACCGCCTTCTGGTCCTCGGCGCTCCGGCTCGGAGCCCACGTGATCTACTTCGGCCCCTCGGATCTGCAGACCAACACCGGTGAGGCGGCCGGGGACACGGGGCGGGTGCTGTCGGGCATGCTCGACCTGCTCGTCGCCCGGACCGGCCGGCCGACCGCGGAGCTGGAGCTCTGGGCCGACCAGCACCGCATGCCGGTCGTCAACGCGATGACGGAGGAGGAGCATCCGACCCAGGCGCTCGCCGATCTGACCACGCTGCGACGCCGCTTCGGCTCGCTCGACGGGCTGCGGGTGCTCTACGTCGGCGAGGGCAACAACACCGCGGCCGCGCTGGCCATGGCGCTCGGCAGGACGCCCGGTGTGGAGCTCGAGCTGCGCACACCGCCCGGCTACGGGCTGGACCCGCGCATCCTGGAGCGGGCGCGGGGCTCTGCCCGGCGGAGCGGGGCCCACGTCACCGAGACGCACCGGATGGACCCGCGGCCGCGCGGCTTCGACGTCATCTACACGACGCGGTGGCAGACCACCGGCACCACCAAACCCGACGCCGACTGGCGGCGGATCTTCGCGCCGTTCCAGGTCACCCGGGCGCTGTGGGAGGGAAGTCCGGACGCGGTGTTCATGCACGACCTGCCCGCCCACCGTGGCGAGGAGGTCACCGCGGACGTGCTGGACGGTCCGATGAGCATCGCCTTCGACCAGGCCGAGAACAAGATGCACAGCGCCATGGCGGTCCTCGAGTGGTGCCACGGCGCGGCCATGGAGGACCGCACCGAGAGCGAAAAGGCATCCCTGCGGTGACCGGGATCAGTCCCAGCGGCGCGTCGGCCCCGGTCGACGCGCCGCCGCCGTTGCGGCGCAACCGCGACTTCCTGCTGCTGTGGACCAGTGCGGGAGCCACCCAGTTCGGGGCTCGGATCGGCGTCATCGCCTACCCGCTGCTCATCCTGTGGGGCAACGGCTCGGCCTCCGACGCCGGGCTGGTCGCGTTCGCCGGTCTGCTGCCCATGCTGGTCCTCCAGCTTCCCGCCGGGGTGATGGTCGACCGCTGGGACCGGCGACGCCTGATGCTCATCTGCAACGTGGTGGGTCTGGCGGCGATGCTCAGCGTGGTAGCCGTGGTGGTGGCCGGTTCGGTCTGGCTGCCCCACATCCTGGCGGTCGCCTTCGTGGACGGCGCGGCGACGATCTTCTACCAACTGGCCGAGCGCACCGCCGTCAGGAACGTGGTGCATCCCGACCGGCTGTCGTCCGCGCTCGCCCAGAACGAGGCGCGGGGACGGGCGGCGGGCCTGCTCGGCCAGCCGGCCGGCGGCGCCGCGTTCTCGCTGGCGGGCTGGCTGCCCTTCGGACTGGTGGCGGGCGGTCATCTGCTGTCCCTCATCAACCTCAGCCTGGTCAAGGCGCCCTTCCAGGAGGAACGCGAACCGGGCGAGCGCGACTGGAAGGCGGAGGTGAAGCAGGGGCTTTCCTGGCTGTGGGGCCAGCGGTTCCTGCGCGCGGCGATCTGCGTGGTGGCGGGTACCAACCTGCTGTTCCAGATCGTCAACATGGCTCCGCTCGTGGTCATCAGGGCCCAGGGCGGCTCGGCCGCCCAGGTCGGTGTCATCGGGCTGGTCTCCGGTCTCGGCGGGGTGGCCGGCGCGCTGTCGGCCGGCAAACTGCTGACCGGGTTCAAGCTGCCGAACATCCTGCTCGGCACCCTGCTGAGCTGGACGATCCTGGTCCCCACGGTCGCCCTGACCACGCAGTACTGGGCCATGCTCGTGCTGTACGCGGCGATGTCCTTCACGGGCGCGGCGCTCAACGTCGGGGCCGGCGCCTACATGGCGCACCTGGTGCCCGACGAGATCCACGGCAAGGCGATGAGCGCGGTGATGCTGGCTTCCTGGGGAGCCAACTCCCTCGGTGCGCTGGCCGCGGGCTTCCTGCTCGAAGCCTTCAGCACCACTGCCGTCCTGCTCGGTGTCGCCGCGGCCATGCTCCTGTGCACCGTCGCGGCCGCGGCCAGCCCGGCGATCCGTAACCCCTAGGGCCTGTACGGGCCCGTGACGCCGCGGGACATCCCCGGAAGGCCCTGACCCCCAGCGCTTGAGGCTCTCCACCCGGACCACGGGTGGGGAGCCTCAAGCGCTGCGGCACGTGCACGGTCGGACGGCCTGACACCCCGCGGCCACGGTCGGGCAACCTCAAGCCCCCGGCCCTCACACGGTCGGGCGACCTCAAGCCCCCCAGCCCTCACACGGTCGGAAAACCTCAAGCCCCGGCCCTCGCACGCGAAAAGGCTCTCCGCCGGACCACGGGTGGGGAGCCTCAAGCGCGACCGAACGCCCTCAGGTCCCCGGCCCTCACACGCGAAAAGGCTCTCCTCCCGGTCCGGGAGGAGAGCCTTTTCGCGGTGGCCCGTCAGCGCCCTCCCGGCGGTGTCCGCCCCGTCATGGGGCGGACACCGCCGGTCGGTGCGCTAGGCGAGCGCGGCACAGAGCCTGGCCGCCGTACGGTACTCGAACACCTCGCGGACCGAGACGTCCAGACCCTGGCGGCGCAGTGCCTCGGTCGCCCGGTGCGCACGGATCGAGTCGCCCCCGAGGTCGAAGAAGTCGTCCTCGACCCCGATCCCGTCCACCGGGAGCACCGAGCGCCAGACGGTCACGACCTTCTCCTCCAGCGGGGTCCTGGGGGCCACCGGCTCGGCCCGGGCGTAGGCCTGAGGCCCCGGTACGGGCAGGCCGCTGGGGTCGGTCTTGCCGGCGACCGTACGGGGGATGGCGTCCAGGAGCACGAACGCGACGGGGATCATCGGCTCGGGCAGGACCCGGGCCAGCGCCCTGCGCAGCTGTGCGGGGCTCGTGTCCCGCGCCACCACGTAGGCCACCAGCTCACCGCCGACCATGGTCACGGCTGCCTCGGCGACCGGGCCGACCGCCATGAGGGCGGCGGCCACCTCACCGGGCTCGACCCGGTGCCCCCGGATCTTCAGCTGGTCGTCGAGCCTGCCCAGGAACTCCAGGGATCCGTCGGCCAGCCGGCGGACCCGGTCGCCGGTGCGGAACCAGCGGGCGCCCGGTTCGCCCGTCGGGTCGGGGACGAACCGCTCAGCCGTGGCCCGGGCGTCGCCGAGGTAACCCTCGGCCACACCGACGCCGCCGACGCAGAGTTCGCCCGGGACCCCGTCCGGGACCGGGTGCCCGGCCGCGTCCCGCGGCTCGGCGTGCACGCCCTTCAGCGGCCGGCCGATCACGCTCCTGCCGCCGTGGGCGATGTCGTCGGCGGTGATCCGGTGCGCCGTCGCGTACACGGTGGTCTCCGTCGGGCCGTACAGGTTGACGAGGGCCGTGCGATCGAGCCGGCCCGCCCACGGGGCGAGCTCGCCCGCGCGCACCTTCTCCCCGGCCAGCACCACCGCCCGGAGGCCGGGTTCCGTGCCGTCCGTGAGAATCTCGGTCAGGCCGCGGAAGGCCGTGGGCGTCTGGCAGAGCACGGTCACACCCTGCTCGTCGATCAGGTCGGCCAGCTCGCGCGGCGAGCGGGCGGTCTCCCGGTCCGGGACGACCAGCGTCCCGCCCGAGACCAGCGCTCCGAAGACCTCGAAGACGGAGACGTCGAACGACGGGGAGTGGGTCAGCGCCCAGACCTCGCCCTCCGCCACACCGATCCGCTCCAGCGCGGCCACCACAACTGAGGCCGCCTGGGCGTGCCCGACCGCGACGCCCTTGGGCCGTCCCGTCGAACCCGAGGTGTAGATCACGTACGCCAGGTCTCCGGCCGGTTCCGGGCCGGACGCCGAACGGCCGCTGCCGACGAGCGGTACGGAATCGAGTCCGGCCAGGGCGAGCCCGGGGCCGGTCACCACGGTCCGGGCGCCGGCGTCCGCCGCGTACCCGGTGAGCCGGTCGGCCGGCAGGGCGGGGTCGAGCGGCAGGTAGGCCGCGCCCGACTTGAGGACGCCCAGCAGCGCGACGACGAGGGCGGCGGAGCGCTCGACATGCACGCCGACGACGTCTCCGGGACGCACGCCCCGTTCGGCGAGGTCCTCGGCCAGCCGGTTCGCACGCTGGTCGAGCTCCTCGTACGACAGCGTGTCCGCCCCCGAGACGACCGCGGGCAGGTGCGGGGTGCGGGCCGCCCGCTGTCGGACCAATTCGTGCAGCCTGTCCGTGACCGGGACGGCCGGCTCGCGCACGGGTGCCCGGCCGGACGGGAGGGGGCCGCGGGCGTCGCCGTCCGGGTCCTCGGCCATGGCCTCCAGAACGGTGCGGAGCATCCGTCCGATGCGTTCGGCCTCGGACCGGGACACGGCGCGGGGGTCGTGGCTGAGCCCCAGCCGGTCCGGCCGGGCGATCACATTGAGCCCGAACTCGGTCCGCAGGCTGCCGCCCCGGCCGGCCGCGACGTCCACGAGATCGGTGTCCACCTGGTGGAAGTGCACGAAGTTGAAGATCGTGTCGATCAGCCGGCCGGAACTCCAGCCGCGCTGCAGCGCCGACATCGGGTACCGGCGGTGCGGCCAGAGCTCGATCTCGCGCCGGAACACCGACTGCACCAGTTCGCGCCACGTCGTCGCCGTCCGGTCCACCGGGAACGGCACGGTGTTGAGGTACATGCCGTGCACGCGGTCGGCGCCGATCCGCTCGGGCCTGGTGTCGCAGACGAGCCCGACGTGGACGTCGCGTTCCTCGGTCAGCGCCCCCATGACCTTGACGAACGCGGCCAGCAGCACGCTCTTGACGGAGGCCTGGGCGCTTGCGGCGAGTTCCCTCAGCGCGGGCTGGATGTCCTCCAGCCCGACGACGACATCGGTCGTGTCCCCGGGCTCCTCGTCGCCTCCCCAGCTGTCGGGGAAGGCGAAGGGCGCTCTGCCCTCCAGGACCCCCTCCCAGTAGGCGCGGTCCTCCTTCGAGGTGAGCGAGGCCAGCTCCTCGGCGACGAAGTCGGCGAACCGGACGGCCGGGAGCCGGTGCGGTTCGGCCTCCAGCCCGTCCCTGAACCGGTGGTAGACGGTGACCAGCTCCATCAGCAGCTGATGGTAGGTCCAGCCCTCGGTGATCAGGTGCGCCTGGGTGAAGACGACGGTCCAGTGGCCGTCCGGTTCGAGGAGCACGGTCATCCGCATGAGGGGCGCCCGGGTGAGGTCGAACAGATCCCCCTGCCCGGCCATCCCCCGTACGGCCTCCTCGACCTCGGTCCCGGTCCCGGCCCGGAGGTCGCGGACCTCGACCGGGATGCGCGCGGACTCGTGGACGAGCTGCATCGGCACGGAGTACCCGGACAGATGGATCGAGGTCCGGAGCATCTCGTGCCGGGCCGTCAGCTCTTCGACGGCGCGGCGGAAGGCCTCGGGCTCGAACGGCCGCTCGTCCTTGATCCGGAACGAGGTGACGTCGTGGTAGCTGTCGCGGCCGTCGTCGGAGAGCATCTCCACCGCCATGCCGATCTGGTTCTGCGCCAGCGGGTAGGCGTCGGTGAGGGA
The DNA here is from genome assembly GCF_040630435.1 of Streptomyces sp. NPDC005803. Classification (NCBI taxonomy): domain Bacteria; kingdom Bacillati; phylum Actinomycetota; class Actinomycetes; order Kitasatosporales; family Streptomycetaceae; genus Streptomyces; species Streptomyces sp. NPDC005803. The sequence continues at coordinate 158,678 of NZ_JBEXXO010000015.1, forward strand.
GCCGGGCAGCAGCGGCCTGTCCTGTGCGGGCACCAGCGCGAACGGCGCGACGACCTGCTGGGCCGCGGCGTCGAGCAGCGGCCGTTCCTCGAGGGCCGCGCAGAGCGCGGCGACGGTCCGCAGCTGGAAGATGTCGCGCACGGTCACGTCCAGGCCCTCGGCGCGCAGCACGCCCGCCACGGTGACGGCCCGGATCGAGTCGCCGCCGAGGTCGAAGAAGGCGTTCTCCACCCCCACGTGGCCGACCGGCAGCGCCTCCAGCCACGCCGCGGCCACCCTGCGCTCCAGGGCGGTGCGCGGTTCGACGTGGGCGGCCCGCACGAACGCCTCGGAGCCGGGCTCCGGCAGCGCCTTGCGGTCCACCTTCCCGTTCGGCGTGAGCGGGATGCTCCGCAGCGCGACGAACGCGGCCGGGATCATGTAGTCGGGCAGAGTGGGAGCCAGCGCGGCCCTCAGCGCCGCGGGGTCGGCCTCGTCGGCCACCACGTAACCCACCGGCTGCCCGCCGCGGACCGCCACGACGGCCTGGCGCACCAGGCCGGTGGCGGTGATCGCGGCCTCGATCTCGCCGAGCTCGACCCGGTGGCCGCGGATCTTCACCTGGTCGTCGATCCGGCCGAGGTATTCCAGGTTGCCGTCGGCTCCCCAGCGGGCCAGGTCGCCCGTGCGGTAGAGCCGGTCGCCCGGCCGGCCGCTGAACGGGTCCGGGACGAAGCGTTCCGCGGTCAGTCCCGGCCGGCCGCCGTACCCCCGGGCCACGCCGACGCCGCCCGCGTACAACTCCCCCGCGGTTCCCGCGGGGACGAGCCGGAGCTCGCCGTCGAGGACATAGAGCTCGGTGTTGCGGACGACCTTGCCGATGGGCGTACGGAGCATGGGGGCGTCGTCGGGGGTCAGGACGGCGTGGGTGATGTCGTCGGAGCACTCGGTCGGGCCGTAGGCGTTCACCAGCGGGATGTCCGGGAAGCGCTGGAACCAGCGGGTGCACAGGTCCGGCGGCAGTTCCTCTCCGGTGACGACCAGCCGGCGCAGGGCCTGGAGCCGGGGCACGGGGGTGCCCAGGTCCCAGAGGTCCAGGCCGGCGCGCAGCAGGGACGGGACGACCTCGAGCACGGTGACGGACTCGGCGTCCGCGAGGCCGAACAGGGCCTTCGGGTCGAGCGCCACCTCGCGGTCGACCACGCGGGTGCGGCCTCCCGTGACCAGCCCGGCGAGCATCTGCCACACGGAGATGTCGAAGCCCTGCGAGGCGTTCTGCACGATCGTGTCGGCGGTGGTCAGCTCCAGGTCCTCGGCCTTGGCGAGGAGGTGGTTGCCCATGCCGCGCCGGTGCACCAGCACCCCCTTGGGGAGACCGGTGGAACCGGAGGTGTAGATGACGTAGGCGAGGTTCTCGGGGTCCGCCCGGCAGTCGGTCCCCGCCAGGTCTCCGGTCGGCCCCTCCAGTCCCTCCAGCTCCAGGACGGTGTCGGCGCCGAGGCCGTCCGGGGCGCCGCGACCGGTCACCAGCCGGCGGGCCCCCGAGTCGGAAAGCATGTACGCGAGACGGTCCACCGGCAGTTCGGGGTCGAGCGGCAGGTAGGCCGCGCCTGCCTTGAGCACCGCCAGCACCGCGACGACCAGGTCCGACGAACGGTCCATGCACAGGGCGACCACGGCGTCGGCGCCGACGCCCTTGGCCGTGAGGCGGCGGGCGAGCCGGCCCGAACGCTCGTCGAGCTCCCGGTAGGTGAGCGTGCCCGCGTCATCGGTCAGGGCGGGCGCGTCCGGGGTCTCGCGGGCGAAGGCGGCGACCTTCTCCGGGACGTCCAGGGTCAGCGGGGTGCGCACGTTCGAGGACCAGGCGGCGAGCTGCTCGCGCTCCCCGTCGGGCAGCCGGACGGCCTGCGCGTCGCCCTCCGGGTCGGCGGCCATCGATTCGAGCACCGCGCGGAACATTCCCGCGATGCGGTCGGCGTTGCCCTCGTGCACGAAGCGGGGGTCGGCGGTCACCCAGATGTGGCCCGCCCTGGAGGACACGGTCAGGGGGAACTCGGTCGGGCTGTCGTCGGTGCCGGCCATGTCGATCAGATCGGTGTCGACCTGGCGGAAGTCCTGGTAGTTGAAGTACACGTTGACCAGGCGCTGCCGGCCGGGCACGTCACGCTGGATCTCCGCGAGCGGGAAGCGGCGGTGCGGCCAGAGCTCCACCTCGCGCTCGAAGGTGCGGCGCACGAGGTCGCGCCAGGTCCTGCCGCCGCGCTCGACCGGGAACGGGAGCGTGTTCAGGTACATGCCGTAGACCCGGTCGGCGCCGGCCGCTTCCGGACGGGCGTCGCAGATCAGCCCGGTGTGGAACGCCGCCTCGTCGGTGAGCTGGCTCATCACCTTGGTGTACGCGGCGACCATCACGCTCTTGAGCGAGGCGTCGGCGGCCGAGGCCAGCCGGCGCAGGCCGGCCTCCAGGTGGGACCAGGGGGTACGGCGGACGAGGTAGCGGGAGCCGGTCGGCAGCGATGGGTCGCCCCAGCCCGCGGGCACCCGCATCGGCGCATGGGCGCTGGTGACGCCCTTCCAGTAGGCGCGGTCCTCGGCCGAGTCGACGGAGGCCAGTTCGGCCGCGATGAAGTCCGCGAACCGGACGGCCGGCCGCTCGAACGGCGCGGGCTCGCGGCCGTCCCTGAGCTGGTCGTAGAGAGCGAGCAGCTCCATGATCAGGGTGTGGTGCCCCCAGCCCTCCAGGATCGGGTGGCACTCGGTGATCGACAGCCAGTAGCCGCCGTCGTCCGTGATGTGGGCGAAGACCCGCATCAGTGCGGGGGTGCTCAGGTCGAAGAGGTTCGCCCGGTCACGGGCGGCGAAGTCGGCGAGCCTGCGCTGGACGTCCTCGTCGGGGAGCGGGCCGAGCTCCTCCATGCCGACCGGCATCACCGCCGCGGTGTGGACCACCTGCATGGGCACCGTGTAGCCGGCCAGGTGGAGCGAGGTGCGCAGGATCTCGTGCCGCGCCACCGCGATCCGGGCCGCCTCGCGCCAGGCCGGCAGCGAGAACGGCTTCGGGTCCTTGATCCGGAACGAGGTGACGTTGTGGTAGCTGTTCTGCTCGTCGGCGAGCATCTCGACGAGCATGCCGATCTGGTTCTGGGACAGCGGATACGCGTCGGCGGCGCCCTCGGGGAGCCGTGCCCGGTCCACGTCCGAGATGAGCGCGAACGGGAGGACGCCCTGGTCCTGACCGGCCAGCACCGGCCGGGAGGCCACGAGTTCACAGAGCGCGGCGACGGTGTGGTGGGCGAACACATCGCGGACCGAGACGTCCAGGCCCGCCTCCCGCACCGCGCCGACCAGCGCGACGGCCCGGATGGAGTCGCCGCCGAGGTCGAAGAAGCTGTCGTGGACGCCGACCTCGCCGACCTGCAGGACCTGTTCCCAGACCGCGGCGACCTGCTCCTCGAGCGGGGTGCGCGGGGCCGTCCTGACCACGTCCCGCGCGGGGCCGGGAGCGGGCAGGGCCGCCACGTCCAGCTTGCCGACGGGGGTGAGCGGGATCCGCTCCAGCGCCTGGAACGTGCCGGGGATCATGTGGTCGGGCAGGGTCAGGGCCAGCCAGTCGCGCAGTGCGCCCGGCTCCGGCACGTCTGCGGCGGGCACGTAGTAGGCGGCGAGCCTGCCGTCGACGGCGAGCACCCGCGCCTCGGTGACCGACGGGTGCCCGGTCAGGGTGCCCTCGACCTCGGCGGGCTCGACCCGGTAACCGCGGATCTTGAGCTGCCGGTCGACGCGGCCGGCGAACTCGACGGTGCCGTCCGGGAGTACCCGGCCGAGGTCGCCGGTGCGGTAGAGGCGTGAGCCCGGCTCACCGAAGGGGTCGGGCAGGAACTTCTCGGCGGTCGCTCCCGGCCGCCCCGCGTAGCCCCGGGCCACGCCCGTCCCGCCGACGCAGACCTCTCCGACGACCCCGGACGGGACGGGCGAGAAGGTCTCGTCGAGCACGTACATGGTGGTGCCGGGGATCGGGAGCCCGATCGGGACGACCTCGCGCTGGGGGCCGCCGACCTGGTGGGTCGAGTTGCCGACCGTGATCTCGGTGGGGCCGTACTCGTTGATCAGACGGCCCGCGCCCAGCAGGGTGTCCCAGCGTTCCGCGGTCGGGCCGAGCAGGGCGTCGCCGCCGGTGACGACGACGTTCGCGAGGCCGTCGATGTCCGCGTCGGCGAGCTGGTGGCCCAGCAGGTCGAGGTGGCCCGGGGTGAGCTTGACGAACGCGTACGGCGCGCCGCGCGTCAGCAGGGCGCCCAGGTCGGCGAGGTCGAGGTCCTGCGGGAGCACGTGCACCGGGAGTCCCGCGCACAGCGGACCGAACAGCACCGGGACGACCACGTCCGAGGAGACCGTGGAGAACAGCGGGGCTCCGGTGATCCGGGCGTCGCCGATGTACTGGGCCAGCACCCAGTCGAGGTGGACGGCCAGCGAGGCGTGCGAGATCTGCACGCCCTTGGGACGGCCGGTCGATCCCGAGGTGTGGATGATGTAGGCCAGCGCGTCGGGGTCGGGCAGGGCCCGGGGGCCGGGGGCGTCGAGCGGATCGGCCTCGTCCACGACGACGATCTCACCGGTGAAGACCTCGGCGAGGCGTCCGGCCCTGGCCCGGTCGGTGACGGCGACCTTGGCGCCGGCGTCGGCGAGCAGAGCGGCCCAGCGCTCCGGCGGGTACTCCGGGTCCAGCGGGACGTAGGCGCCTTGGGCGCGCCAGGCGCCGAGCAGGGTGGCGATGAGGTCGGGGCCGCGGTCGAGCAGCACACCGACGACCGACTCCGCCGCCACGCCGGTGCGGACCAGGCGGCCGGCGATGATGCCGGCGCGGTCGTCCAGCGCCTGGAAGGAGGTGGTTCCCGCGCCGGTGACGGCGGGGGTGTCCGGAGTGGCCGCGACCTGCTCCATGAAGCGTTCGAGCACCGAGCGGTAGGGGGCGGCGGCACCGCCCCGGCCCGAGGCGAGGAACCGGTCCCGCTCCGCGTCGTCCAGGATCTCCAGGGCGGACAGGGGACGGTCCGGGGCGGCCGTGAGCTCTTCCAGCAGCCGGACGAAGCGGCGGCCCATGGCCTCGACGGTCTCGTGGTCGAACAGGTCGGTGGCGTAGATGAGACGCCCGGCGAAGCCGTTCTCGCGGGAGTCACGCACCTGCAGTTCGAGGTCGCACCGTGCCACGCCGCCGTCGGCGAGGAAGGGTTCGGCCGCGATGCCGGGCGGTTCGAAGCCGGCGCCGCCGCCCTCGTGCAGGGTGAAGACCGCCTGGTAGAGCGGGGTGCGCGAGAGATCTCGCTCCGGCTCCACCTCGGCGACGACCTTGGCGAAGGGGACGGCCTGGTGGTCGTACGCGTCCAGGCTGGTGCTCTTGGCCTGGGCGATCAGGTCGGTGAACGAGTCGTCGGCGCCCCAGCCCGCTCTGAGGACCAGCGTGTTGACCCCGTAGCCGAGCATGCCCTGCAGCTCGGGGCGGGTGCGGCCGGAGACGACGGTGCCGACCGCCACGTCCCGGCGGCCGGTGTGGCGGCCGAGCAGTACCTGGTAGGCGGCGAGCAGCACGGTGAAGACCGTGGTGCCCCGCTCGTCGGCGACGGACCTGATCCGCGCGCCCAGGGCGTCCGGGAGGTCGAGGCCGACCTCGGCTCCCTGGTGGCCCCGCACCGCCGGACGGGGCCGGTCGCTGGGCAGTTCGAGCGGCTCCAGCCCGACGAGGTGGGACTTCCAGTAGGCGAGCTGCTCGGCGAACCGTTCACCGGAGGCCTGCCGCCGCTGCCAGGCGGCGAAGTCGGCGTACTGCAGCGCGGGAGCGGGCAGCGGCAGTTCCCGCCCGTCGGCGAACGCGGCGTAGGCGGTGGCCAGTTCGGAGAGCAGGATTCCGGTCGACCAGGCGTCGCAGGCGATGTGGTGGGAGACGAGCAGCAGCACGTGGTCGTCGTCCGCGATCCGGATGAGGTGGGCCCGTGTCGGCCAGTCCCGCGCCAGGTCGAAGGCCCGCGCGCACTCGCCCTCCACCACCTCGCGGGCGTGCGTCTCATCCGCCTCGGTGACGGCGAGCGTGCCCGCGCGGGGCGGGTCGACGACCTGCTCGGGCTCCGCGCCTTCCAGCACGTGCCGGGTGCGGAGGATCTCGTGCCGTTCGACCGTCGTGTCCCACGCCCGCCCGAGCACCTCCGCGTCGAGCGATCCGCGCAGCCGGACCGAGACGGGAACCAGGTACTCGGTGCTCCCCGGGTCGAGCCGGCTGAGGAACCACATCTGCTCCTGCCCGAACGAGAGCGGCAGCGCGCCGGACCGGTCGGCCGGCTCGATGACCGCCCGCGCCCGCCGCCCCCCTCCGGCCAGCCGCTGCCGCAGCAGCTCGGCGCGCACATCGTCGGCGGGTGGCGTCATCACGGTTTCTCTCGGGGTCATCTCGGCCTCTCCCAGTCACGGATCCATCAGCCTTCCGATGCTGGCGAGGGCCGCCATACACGCTCCATATTCGAGCAACTGCGCGCCCCCGCCCGGAGCTGCGACGACGGCCGGGCGGCCGTCACGGCAGCGCGACCGGGCGGGCCGGCCACGCCGGTCGCGCCGGTCGCGCCGCTTCGGCCGCCGTCGGCGGACCGGCCGAGGCTCCTGAGCGACAGGTCCCCGCTCCGCCCGGGACCCGCACGGAGCGAGGTGCTCAGGCGGCCGGGACGGGCAGCTCCGGCTTCCAGAGCTGTGAGACCTCGCCGAACCGCTCGCTGACCCAGAGGTCGTCGTAGATGGTGTCGAGATAGCGGTCCCCCCTGTCGGGGAAGATCATCACGCAGGTGGAGCCGTCCGGGATCTCCTCACTGATCTGCTGGAGCGCGGCGACCACCGCACCCGACGAGCCGCCCGCGAGCACCGCCTCCCTCCCGACCAGCCTCCGGCAGCCCACGACACAGTCGAGGTCGGTCACGTGCACCACCCGGTCGGCAGCGGAGGCGTCGAAGAGGGCCGGCTTGACCGACGCGCCGTGCCCCGGGATGAGGCGCGGCACCTGGCCCCGTTCGCCGAAGAGGACGCTGCCGACGGCGTCGACCGCGACCATGGTCGTACCGAGGCCGTTGGCCCTGGCGTACTGTGCGCAGCCCTGCAGCGTTCCGGTGGTGCTGGTGGCGCAGAACAGGTAGTCGACCTTGCCGTCCAGGGCATCCGCGATCTCCCGCATGGTGTGCTGGTGTGCCGCGGGATTCAGCGGGTTGGCGTACTGGTTGGGCCAGAAGGCGTGCGGGATGGTCGCCACCAGGTGGCGGACCCGCTGCACCCGGCGCTCCAGGAACTCACCGGTCCGCGGGTCCGGCTCCGTCACCTCCTCGATCTCGGCGCCGTAGGCCCGCAGGATGGCGAGGTTCTGCCGCGAGGTCTTCGCGTCGACCACGCAGATGAACCGGATCCCGTGGTAGCGGCAGAGCTGGGCGATTCCGACAGCGAGGTTTCCCGAGCTCGATTCGACCACCACCGAGCGGGCGGGGTCGACTTCGCCGCTCCGGATCCGGTCGAGGATCATGCTCACGGCGGTCCTGTCCTTTATGCTGCCGCCCGGATTGAAGCCTTCGATCTTGGCGAATACCCTTCCGCCGAAATCCGGCAGAAACCGGGGTAGTTCCACCAAGGGCGTGCCCCCGACTGTCCCGAGGATGCTGCTCGCAGCTGTTCCGTACATAGCCACTCCTCTTCGAAAATACCTCCTTCAACCGTTGCCCAGGACGCTATAGGGGCCCTATATGCAACCGGATATGGATGAAGTGCAGAATTGTGTTCCAAGCTCTTCTCAACCGACCCGAGACGAGGTGGACATGAACAGCAACCTGAACAACAACGCGAACAACGCCCGGAACAACAACGGGAACAACAACGCGAACAACAACAACCGGAACAACAACAACTGAACGGCGCACTGAAAGCCCGGCTCCGTGGCCACGGAGCCGGGCTTTGTGTGTGCGGGCCGGCAGCTCAGTCGGACATCGCCACCAGGACGCGGCGCGGCCCCGCGTAGGGCCGGCGCCCGTGCGCCACCAGCACGTTGTCGATGACCAGGAGGTCCCCGGCCTGCCAGTCGACGTCCACGGCGGTGGCCAGGCCCCGGTCGCGGATCTCCAGGACGTACGCGGGGTCGATCGGCGACCCGTCGGCGAAGGTGACGTGCTGGGGCAGGTCCTCCTCCGGCATGATCGCGGCCAGGGCGGCGGCGGTCTCGTCGCCGAGCGCCGCGTGATGCCACTGGTCGGCCTGGTTGAACCAGACCTCCGCGCCGGTGACCGGGTGGGTGACCGTGGCCGGGCGTATCTGCGCGATCCGCAGGCCGCCGTCGCGCTTCCACTCCCACGTCGTCCCGTCCATCGCCTCCAGGTGCCGTTCCACTTCGGCCCGGCCGGAGGCTTCGAAGGTCTCCTGCCAGCTCTTGCCGAAGCCGTGGCCGTCATGAAGGTTCTGGGTGTAGCGCACGCCTCCGGCGAAGGCGGTGCGCAGTTCCGGCGAGAGCGCGGCCAGCCACGCCACGCCGGGAACGACCGGGGTGGCGCCGCCCGAACCCGGCGTGGTCTCGCAGTAGAACGCCAGCCGGGAGGGCCAGCGTGCCGAGTACGACAACTCGTTGTGCATCGAGATCGTCTGCTCGGCGGGGTACTCGGTGGAGGTGTAGACACGGTCGCCCACATGGCTGCGGGGCGAGTTCCCGTGCACGTACGCGAGCCGGTTGCGCAGGATCCGGTCGAGTACGCCGCCCAAGGCGGCGGGCGTGATCCGGAAGCCGCGGAACACCACGGCGCCGTTACTCAGCAGCAAGTCGTCGAGGCGCTCGGTCAGTTGGTCGAGCAGCGGGCCGTCCGCCGCGGTGATCTCCGTGGGGGCCCAGGTCATGGTTTCCGTCATGCGCACGAGCGTCCCGCCGGGGGCTATACCGGCCCGATATCACCGCCGGGTCCGTCGCGGGCGGGTCGGTCGCGGGGCCCCCGCCCCGCGGGCTCGACGCCGCCTCCGAGCTCGGCGGCGCACGCCCCAGGCCCTGCGCCGACACACACGTACCTGCGCTCCCAGTTCACCCCAGGAGTGCACCAACTGCTCATAACTGCGCAGAGGTTCGGGGTGAACATACATTTTCAGTCACGGGCGGCTTCCCTCCCCCCACATACTGGGAGTTCACTGGTCGTGACGAATGGTGACGTGATCGCCGTGCACGTCAGGCGGTCCGCTGCCCTGGTCCGGCGGGCCCGGCTGCGACGGGCCGGCCCCGCGGAGGAAAGAGGACAGCAATGACAGCCGCCCCTCCCGTGACGCTTCCCCGGCGGGATCCGGCCGTCCGGCCCGGCCGCGGCGCCCGAAGCGTGCCACGGGTGGCCCGCTGCGACCGTCCGCCCCGCCGGCCCTGATCCGCTCCCGCGGCGACCACCGCCGCAGCCGGCTCACGGCCGTTCCACCTGTCACCGACGCCGGTGCGGACAGCTTTCCCCACGGACACGGCTTTGTCGAAGCGCCGATCGACGACCTCGTGTTCACCGTCCGCCGCCCCGGCCTGTGCGTGCGCGGTTCCTTTGCGCATCCCCCTTCCCTGTACATGACGTTCAGACGAGGTGCACCATGAGCAAGTTGGCGCTACCGGAATTCCACATGCCGTTCGAGAGCGCGGGATGTCATCCGGGAGTCGAGCAGACCAAGCAGGCCGCCTGGGCATGGGCGGAGGCCAGTGATCTCGCCCTGTCACCGGTGGCCCGTAAGAAAATGATCCGGACCCGCCCCGAACTCTGGATATCGCTCATATTCCCCGAGGCCTCACAGAAACACCTCGACCTCTTCTGCCAGTGGCTCTTCTGGGCGTTCCTGGTCGACGACGAGTTCGACGACGGCCCGGCCGGCCGCGACCCCCAGGTGTGCGAGAGCGCGATCGCCCGGCTCGTGGACGTGCTCGACGGCGCACGGGCGCCCGTCGGCCCCATGGAGCACGCCCTGGCCGAACTGCTGGTCCGCACGTGCACGGACAGGTCGGCGCGCTGGATCCGGCAGTTCCGCCGCGACACGGCGGCCTGGCTGTGGACGTACTACGCGGAGGCGGTCGACCGGGCGGCCGGGCACGTGCCGAGCACGGCCGACTTCGTGAAGCACCGCCGCGATTCGGTGGCCATGCAGCCGTTTCTCGACCTGCACGAGATCACGGCGGGAATCGACCTGCCGGAATCCGCCCGGAGCCTTCCCGCCTACATCGCCCTGCGCAATGCGGTGGCCGACCATTCAGGACTCTGCAACGACATCTGCTCCTTCGAGAAGGAGGCCGTGCTCGGATACGAGCACAACACCGTCCGGCTCATCCAGCGGGACCGCGGCGGCTCGCTCCAGGACGCCGTCGACGAGGCCGGGATCCTGCTGGCCCGCATCGCCGACCGGGTGCAACGGGCGGAGAAGGAGCTGGTCGAGGAGATCGAGGCGGCGGGCATCGAGGGGCTCCCGCGCGTCGCACTGGAGCGGTGCGTACGGGACTACCGAGGGCTCGTCCGGGGCGACTTCGACTACCACGCACGCGCGGAGCGCTACACCCGCCCCGACCTCATGGAGATCGACGAACACGGCTCCATGTCCCGGAACTTCGCCGCCTGACAGGGGCGCGCAGCACTGAACTACCCGTTGGCAACGGTGAGTTCAGGACATTGTCCGTCCACACGAGACGTGGCTTCCGGTCGCTTCGCGGCGGCCGGAAAGCCGTGTGGCCCACATCGGCCACCCTGCGGCAGCAGGCCCCGCGGAGCACGGACCACCGCCGCCCGGCCCCGCGGCCTCACCGGCCAGGAGGCGCCTCCCCGTCTGGGTGGGCACGGCCGTCATGGACGTGCGGCGGAAGGATGCGGACACACGGGCCCACACCACCACCGACCCTCATTTCCTGACTGACAACCACACAATTCACCCGCCTCTGTCCATGGGAACAGCGGACGTTCACCCGGAAGAAGGCATTGGGGACGGCGCGAACGTTTCTGCGTCGCCGCCTGACGGACTCTCGGGTTAGGTTCACCGACTGTCACCTCACCGGTCGTCCCCCGCCGACTGTCACGCGGGTCCCCGGGCACGTCCGTGGGCCCGGCCATGCGAGGAGAGGCATCAATGACCGAGACGCCGGCCACTACGGCATTCCTCGTGCCCGCCCCGCTGCCCGAGCCGTGCGGCCGGGTGTACCGCAGGGACGGGCACACGGTGGTGGCGCTGCGCGACGAGATCGACCTCGCGACCGCGGCGCTCATCGCGCCGGCCCTCGACGGCGCGACGTCGGACGGCTCGCCCCACCTGGTGGTCGACCTGACGGAGGTGAGCTTCCTCGACTGCTCGGGGCTGACGCTGCTGTGCCGGGCCCGCCGGCGCGCCCTGGACCGTGAGGGGCGGTTCTGGCTCGTCTGCGCCTGCCCGCGGATCCTGCGCCTGCTGCGGGCCGGCCGGCTGCACGATCTCTTCTGCCCGGTGGCCACCCCGGACGAGATCTTCCGCCCGGCGGCCGCCCCGGACGCGACCTTCCGCACGACGGACCCCGGAACCCCGGACGTCTCCTGAACGAGCGGACGGGGCCCTTCGCGCGACGGAGCCCGCGCATCCGGCCGTGACCCGCACGCGGCCCCCGGCCGACCGGCCGGGGGTCCTGCGGACGTCAGTTCTGCGCGGCCCAGAACTCGTCGAACGTGAGGAGCCCGTCCCCGTTCGCGTCATGGGAGTTGATCACGGCCTGGGCGACCGTCTCCGTGACGTAGGGGTCACCCAGCTGAGCCATGACGCTCTTGTACTCGACAGCCGATATCAGCCCGTCGCCGTTCAGGTCGTACCGCTCGAACGCCTTGCGCGCCGACTCGATGTCCGCCACTTTTCCGCCCCTTCGTAAGACTGTCTGACGGAGGTCAGATTAACGGGCGCGACGGATGGTCCCGGCGGCGGCCGGTCGACGATCATGGGTGAGCCGTCCACCACCCGGTGGGCGGTGGCCCGAGCGGGGAGCACGAGGCGCGATGAGCGAGGCACTGGCACGGATCCTGGACGCCGCGTCGCACGGGCGGTTCCCGCCGCCGGACGGGTCCACGACCGTGGTGAGGCAGCCCAGCACACGGGATGCCGGGGTGCTGGCGTTCACCGCGCACTCGGTCGTCTTCACCGACGAGGACCCCCGGTGGGTGCGGGACACCCTGGCCGCCGCCCCCGGCGACCCGCTCGCCGCGACGATGAATCCGCACTTCCTGGGCGCCCTCCTGGCCAGGACCGGCCGGCACATGAACACGATCGACCTGCTCACGGTCGCCCCCGCGCTGCCGGGCGCTCCGGAACTGGAACTGCGCGAGATCCGCGACCCGGAGCACCCCCGCGTCGCGCGGGCGATGAAGTACCGGGACGAGGTCCGGGCCTGGGGCGCGCAGGGCGGTGTGCTGATCCTCGGCCGTGGTGTGGCGGGGCGCTGGGAGACCGCGATCGAGGTGACCGAGGAGGCGCGCGGCCAGGGGCTGGGCAAGCGGCTGGCACGGGCGGCCCGGCACCTGGTGCCGGACACGGTGGTGTGGGCCCAGCAGTCGCCCGGGAACGCCCGCAGCGTGCGGACGTTCCAGGCGGCGGGCTACCGGCCGGTGGCCTCGGAGGCCCTGCTCGTCGCCGGGTGAGCCGGCAACCGGCGCGGCCCCGCCGGGGCCTGGCTCAGCGGAAGACGCCGGTGTGGCCGAGCGAGTAGCGGCCCGGCTGCGGGTAGACGGCGAGGCCGTGCGGTCCGCTGCCCACCGGGATGCGGGCCAGCTGCTTACCGGTGGCGGTGTCGATCGCGTACACCTCGGCGTCGTAGCGCCCGGACAGCCACAGGACCTTGCCGTCCGCCGAGACCCCGCCCATGTCCGGGCTGCCGCCGTTCGGCAGGCGCCACTTCTTCGCCAGCTTCTTCCGGGCGAAGTCGAAGACGGAGACGGAGCCTTCGCCGCGGTTGGAGATGTACATCTCCTTGGCGTCGCGGCTGACGTAGAGCCCGTGCGTGCCCTTGCCCGTGGGCAGCAGCTTCGGTGGGGTGAAGTTCTTCCCGTCCAGCACCCACATGCCGTTGGCGATCATGTCCGCGATGTAGAAGGTGCTGCCGTCCGGGGACAGCTTGACGTCCTGCGGCATGGCGCCCTCGAACGGAAGCCTCTGCTGGCCCACGACCTTCATCTGCGCCGTGTCGACCTTGAGGAGTTCGCCGGAGAACTCGCAGGAGACGATGAAGTACCGGCCGTCCGCGGAGAAGTCGGCGTGGTTGACGCCCGCGCAGCTCACCGGCACGGTCTTGGCCGTCTTCATGGTGTGCGCGTCGCGGAAGACGAGTTCGCGGTCCATCGAGGCCATCACGACGGCGTACTTGCCGTCCGGTGTGAAGTAGAGGTTGTACGGGTCGGAGACGTCGACCGTCTTCCCCGGCCTCCCGGTCGCCGGATCGATGGCGGTGAGACTGTCGCCGACGTCGTTGTTGACCCAGAGCGTCTTCAGGTCCCAGGACGGGACGACGTGCTGCGGCTGACGGCCGACCGGGATCGTCTCGATGACCTTGTACGTGACGGGGTCGATCACCGAGACGGTGTCGGAGTTGGTGTTGGGCACGTACACCCGGGACGGGAAGCCCTTGACGGCCGGCGACAGCTTTCCCGGCGCGTCGGCCGCGTACACGTTCCCGGCGTCGAGGACGGGGGGCATCCCGGGGAGCCCCGGGGGCGCGGGCGGGGTGACGTGTTCGGGCCGGGCGGGCGGGGCGGCGGCCTCGGTGGCGGCGTCGGCCCCCTTGCCCGCGGGGGTGCCGCCGCACCCGGTGAGGACGGCGAGCAGGAGGCCCCCGAGCAGGGCCGCGGCGCGTGGGGTGGTGGGAGGCATCAGGTCAGCAACTCCGTGGTCGTCACCGCACGCAGGTGGCGGCGGTCGAGTTCGGTGAGGAGGAGGGGCAGTGCGGCGACCGTGTCCGCATAGCCGAAGTGCATGCTCACCACCGATCCGTTGCGGATCTCCCCGGCCACCTTGCGGGTGACGGCCGCGGCGCCGGGCGAGGTGAAGTCGAGCGAGTCCACGTCGTACGAGAGGACGTGGGGGTATCCGGCCCGGACGGCGAGCCGCTGGACGAGCGGGGTGGCGTACCGGGTGCGCGAGGGACGGAACCAGGTGCCGATGGAGCCGGTGAGCCGGTGCAGCCGCTGGGCGCAGTCGGTGATCTCCGCGTAGGCCCGTGGCTCGTCCATCGCGGAGATGTCGATGTGGCGCTGGGTGTGGTTGCCGAGGTCGTGGCCGCCGTCGAGGATCCGGCGGGCCATGCCGGGGTGCTCGTCCAGCCAGCTGCCCACGGCGAGGACGGTGACCCTCGCGCCGGCGCGTTCGGCCTCTTCGAGGACGGTCCGGGCGACGGCGGGGTCGCCCTGCCCGTGGAAGGTGAGGGCGACGCGGGCGCGGTCGCGGGGGCCGTGGTCGATCTGCACGGGCTGCCCGGGGATGCGGTGCGGGGCGGGCGCCGGGGCGTGCGCGCCGGTGGTGGCGGCCTGCTTCCTCGGTGCCGGACGCGTGGGGGGCTTCGCCGGCGGGCCGGCGGCGTCGGGGTCCGCACAGCCGGCGGCGAGGGCGGCCGTGAGGGCGGCTCCCGCGCGCAGGGCGCTGCGTCGGCGCACCGGTCCGTCGGGAACGTTCATGCGCAGAACATTAGGGGCGCGATGTCCGGAAAATAACAATTGACCCTGTGGCGGGCGTCGAAGGTCACACGGATGCGCATGTCCACCCCTCGGGAGATCAATGAATCACCCAGGGAATCCCCGACTTGCTCGCTATTTTCCAGGCATGTGACTCAGTACACCTGCGATTCATCGATGGAATGTCCGGAGATGCACCACTATAGGAGTATTACGGCTTTGGCGATGGAGTCGCCCGTCTGCCATAGTCGGGGACACGACCCCCATGACCCGGGCCAGGTCGTCACAAGCGGCCGTGAACACACCCCCCATGTCACGGCCCCCCACACAGAAGCCCCCGCAGCGCCGCACCACGGCCGATCCGGGGGCTTCTGTGCATCCGCCGGCAGGGGCCGAAGGCCGGCGGCGGGAGCGGAGGGGTGGTGACCGGCAGGTGGAGCGGACGGGCCGAAACGGCCGGGGCAGGGGGCGACGGGTCAGCGGTCGGAGGTCCGCATCTCGAACCAGGTGGTCTTGCCGCGCGGCAGCAGGTCGACGCCCCAGCGGTCGGACAACTTGTCGACCAGGAAGAGCCCGCGCCCGCCGATGTCCGTCTCCTGGACGGGCATCAGGCACGGCAGTCCGCGCGAGGGGTCGCGGACCTCGATCCTGATCCAGCCGCGACGGCGCATCATCCGTAACCCGAAGACCCTGGCGCCGGTGTGCCGCACGGCGTTCCCGACGAGTTCGGACACGAGCAGAACGGCATGCTCGGCGGTCTGCGGGGAGAGCCCCCACTGACGCAGCACCACACAGGAAGTGAGCCTGCGCGCCGTGGCGGCGGACTCGGGGCGGGAGGGCAGCCGGACCTCGTCCTCCGTCGGATTCCCGAACAACTCCAGCGCTTTGAACGCCTGTTCGTCTTCGACGGCCGGCATCCTCCGGTCCGCTGTCACGCTGCTGCGCTGTCGCGGCTGCTCCACACCCTCCAGGCCCGCCATGGACACCATCATGGCCGCACAGCGGGCACCCCGTGGCCGTTCCGCGGGAATCCGCGACCCCGGACAAGGCATTGCGCGGAGGGCTCCAGGCATATGCCACTGACAGGATGCCCCCTCGCGCACCCGCACTGACCTGCGGGAACGCTCCGGTCGAACGGGTTCGCCCGGGCCGCCGTGAAGCCGGGCCTTAAGGTTGCCTTAAGGCCCGGCTAATCCGCCCACACGGATGAACGCTCACCCGGCCGTTCCCAACTGGCGTTCGGTCAGAGGAACTTGGCCTTGCCCGGGCCCTCGTCCACGAAGCTGCGCATTCCGCGCTCCCGGTCCTCGGTGGCGAAGAGGCCCGCGAACCAGGTCCGCTCGATCGTGAGCCCGGTGTCGATGTCCGTCTCCAGCCCGGCATCGACGGCCTCCTTGGCGGCGCGCAGCGCGAGCGCCGGGCCCTTCGCCAGCTTGGCGGCCCAGGCGTGCGCCTGCTCGTACACCTCGGCGGCGGGCACGACGCGGTCCACCAGCCCCATGGTCAGGGCCTCCTCGGCCTTCACGTGGCGGCCGGTGAAGATCAGGTCCTTGGCCTTGGCGGGGCCCACCAGACGGGCGAGGCGCTGGGTACCGCCGGCGCCCGGGATCAGCCCGAGCATGATCTCCGGCTGTCCCAGCTTGGCGTTGTCCCCGGCGATCCGGAAGTCCGCGCACAGGGCCAGCTCGCAGCCGCCGCCGAGCGCGTAGCCGGTGACGGCGGCGACGACCGGCTTGGGGATGCGGGCCACCGCGGTGAAGGAGTCCTGCAGCGCCTTGGAGCGTACGACCATCGCCGGGTGGTCCATCGCCTGCATCTCCTTGATGTCCGCGCCGGCCGCGAACACCTTCTCGCCGCCGTAGAGCACCACGGCGCGCACGTCGTCGCGCCGCGACGCCTCTTCGGCGAGCTCGCGCAGCCGGTCCTGGGTGGCGATGTCCAGGGCGTTCATCGGCGGACGGTCCAGCCGGATCGTGCCGACGCCGCCGCTTACTTCGAGGGTTACGGTCATGGGAGGCAGGTTAACGGGCGCTCACGCGAAGGGGCCCGGTGCCGTTGGTCACAGCACCGGGCCCCTTCGCGCGCTCCGTACGGCGGAACCTACTTGGTCCACTCCGACCAGCTCATGTTCCAGCCGTTGAGGCCGTTGTCCGGCTGGATCGTGCTGTCGTGGGAGTTCTTGACGATCACGACGTCGCCGATCAGGGAGCGGTCGAAGAACCAGGCCGCCGGGGTGCTCGGATCACCGGCGCCGCGCGCGTCCTGAAGTCCGACGCAGCCGTGGCTGGTGTTGGTGGAGCCGAAGATGCCTGAGCCGCCCCAGTAGTTGCCGTGGATGAAGGTGCCCGACGTGGACAGGCGCATCGCGTGCGGCACGTCCTTGATGTCGTACTCGCCGCCGAAGCCGACGGTGTCACCGTTCATCCGGGTCACCCGGAGCTTCTCGCTGATGACCATCTGGCCGTTGTACGTGGTGGTGGCCGGGGCGCCCGCCGAGATCGGGATGTCCTTGATCTGCTTGCCGTCACGGACGACCTTCATGCGGTGCGTGCTCGCGTCGACCGTGCTGACCTGCCGGCGGCCGACGGTGAACGACACCGTCTTGGCCTGCTTGCCGTAGACCCCCGGGCGCCCCTCGACACCGTCGAGGTTGAGCTTCACGGTCACCTTGGTGCCCGCGGCCCAGTAGTCCTCGGGACGGAAGTCCAGGCGGTCGTTGCCGAACCAGTGGCCCTCGATCTCGACGGCGGGCTCGGCCGTCACCTCGATGGCCTTCTCGACGGACTCCGGGTCGGTGATGCCCCGGGTGAAGTGGATCGAGACCGGCATGCCGACACCGACCGTGGAACCGTCCTCCGGGGTGTACTGCCCGATGAAGGTGTTCTGCGGGACCAGCGTGGTGAAGGTGGTGTCCTTCGCCGATTCACGGCCCTTCGCGTCCTTGGCGACCGCGTGGACCCGGTACTTGGTCGCCGAGGCCAGGTGCCGGTCCGGCTCCCAGCTCGCGCCGTCGGCCGCGATCTTCCCCGCGACCTCGGCCCCCTTGGGGTCCAAGACCTTGACCGTGGCCAGCTTCCCCTGCTCGGCCGAGACCTTCAGTGCCCCGCTCGTGGCGACGGAGTCGGCCCCGTCCTTCGGCACGATGTTCACCACGGCCTGCGAGGCGGTGGTGTCCTCGGCCTTCGCCCCGTCCGCCCCGCCGCCCTTGCCGCCGCTTCCGGTGTCTCCCCCGCCGCACGCCGTTACCAGCAACAGCAGCGCACCCAGTACCAGAGCCAGCAGACCGGTGGACCCACGCCCCCGCCGCCTGCTGTCCGCCCCGGCCGATGCCCCCGATATCGGCTGCCCGTTCAATGTGGTCGTCTCCCCTCACACGGCCTGGTCCCGCCAAGGCCCCGGGGGCCCGCAGGCCCCACCCCCGCGCGCTACAGATGCACGCTCATCGAAAGATAATCACACCGACAGCGGGCAGATCTCCCCACGAATGTCACCGTTCAGTCCCAACTCGTCCAGGACTTCGCCTGGTCGCGGGCGGTGTCGCCCCCGTGGGGCCGGTACGCGGGACGGCGCGGCCGGAGCGGCCGCGCCGTCGATGAGGCAGCGGGGGAACGCCCCCGGGCGTCAGCGGAGTGCGGAACCCGCCTTCCACCGCTTCCAGTCCATGTTCCAGCCACTCAGGCCGTTGTCCGGAGCGACCTGCTTGTCCGTGGAGTTGACGACCTCGACGACGTCCCCGACCAGGGTCCGCTCGAAGAACCAGCCGGCCGGGGTGGCGCCGCTGCCGCCCTGCACGTCGCGCAGCCCGATGCAGCCGTGGCTGACGTTGGCCGAGCCGAAGATGTCCTCGTCGGACCAGTAGTTGCCGTGCAGGAAGGTGCCGGACTCGGTGAGCCGGACGGCGTGCGGGACGTCCTTGATGTCGTACTCGCCGCCGAAGCCGACGGTCCGCCCGTCCATCCGCGTCACCTCGTGCATCTCGCTGACCACCATCTTGCCGTTGTACGTGGTCGTCCTGGCGGAGCCCGCGGTGATCGGGACGGTGGAGACGAGCTGCCCGTCCCGGCGCACCTCCATCGTGTGCGCGGCCGCGTCCACCCGGGACACCTGCTCGCGGCCGACCGTGAACCGCACCGTCTTGCGCTGGCTGCCGTAGACCCCCGGCGCCCCCTCCACGTCGCGCAGCCCCACCTCGACGGTCACCTCGGTGCCCGGCTTCCAGTAGGCGGCGGGCCGGAAGTCCAGGCGTTTGTCGCCGAACCAGTGCCCCGCGACCTCGACCGCCGGATCGGCGGTCACCCGGATGGCCCGCTGCACGGCCGCA
Organism: Streptomyces sp. NPDC005803; assembly: GCF_040630435.1. NCBI lineage: Bacteria > Bacillati > Actinomycetota > Actinomycetes > Kitasatosporales > Streptomycetaceae > Streptomyces > Streptomyces sp. NPDC005803. The sequence goes on from NZ_JBEXXO010000015.1 coordinate 177,653, forward strand.
CGGCGGGTGACGGGACGGTTGAACGCGAAGGAGACGATCATTCCGGTGCCGACCGTCGACCGGTTCTCCGGTTTGAAGTAGCCGATGAAGCGGTGTTCGGGGACCGCCGTCGTGAAGGTGGTGTGCCGGGCCGAGCGGCGCCCCGCGCCGTCCACGGCCACCGCGTCGACGCTGTACTTGGCGGCGAGCCCGAGCCGGCCCGCCACCCCCTGCGGCGACCAGGAGAGCCCGTCCTCGGCGATCAGACCCCGCACCTTCGTCTGCTGCGCGTCCTCGATCCGGGTCACCTCGACGCTCTCCAGCCGTCCGTCGGGAACCCTCACCTCGATGCGGCTGTCCGGCGCGACGTCCTCGGCCCCGTCCCGCGGGGTGATCCGGATGGCCTCCTGCGGCGAGCGGGGTTTCCCGCCGATGATCGAGTCCGTACCCGAGCAGCCGGTCAGAACAGCCAGTACGGCCACTACGGCGAGCAGTCCCGACCGGGCCGTCACGGTCACCGGGCTCGCCCCTGCCTTCTTCGCTACGTGGTTCACGTCCCCCCAACGACGGGGGCGGGCCGGGGGAAACGTGAGTGCGGGCCCCGTCGTGGGCAGAACAGAGGGGACGACCACACTCGGGGAGCCGCGGCCGGGACGCCGCACGCCCCCCTCACGGTGCCGGTCCCCACGAGCCGCGGGAGGCGAGCAGGTGTCGAGCGCAGCCGAGCAGGAGGCAGGGCCGAGGACGGATACGGGGCCGGCCGGACCGGTGCCGGAGCGGGCTGCCGCCCCGGGGCCGGGGCGGGCCGCCGAGCCGGCGCGGCGGCCGCCCGCCGTGTGGCCGGGGGCGCCGACGCCGCTGGGAGCCCGCTTCCGGGTGGGCCCCGACGGGGTCGCGGGCACCAACTTCGCCCTCTGGGCCGGCGGGGCGGAGGCCGTCGAGCTCTGCCTCTTCGACGAGGACGGCACCGAGACCCGCCTGGCCCTGACCGAGCTGACCCACGAGATCTGGCACGGCTTCGTGCCCGGTGTGCGGCCCGGCCGGCGCTACGGCTACCGGGTGCACGGCCGCTGGGACCCGTGGACGGGTGCGCGGTGGAACGCGGCGAAGCTCCTCCTCGACCCGTACGCACGGGCCGTCGACGGCGATTTCACCCTTCCGGCCGAGGTGTACGGCCATGTGAGGGACTGGCCCCAGCAGCACGTCGCCGACACCGTGCGCGACGAACGGGACTCCGCTCCGTACGTCCCCAAGGGCGTGGTCGTCCATGACGACGACGACTGGGCCGAGGACCGGCGGCCCAAGACCCCCTGGGCCGACTCCGTCATCTACGAGCTCCACGTCCGCGGCTTCACCGCGCGCCACCCCGGCATCCCCGAGGAGCTGCGGGGCACCTACGCCGGTCTCGCGCACCCCGTGGCGATCGGCCATCTGCGACGCCTGGGGGTGACGGCGGTGGAGCTGCTGCCGGTGCACCAGTTCGCCCACGAGGACCACCTGTTGCGGCGCGGGCTGCGCAACTACTGGGGATACAACTCGATCGGCTACTTCGCCCCGCACGCCGGGTACTCCGCGAGCGGCACGGCGGGGGAACAGGTCGGCGAGTTCAAGCGGATGGTCCACGCCCTGCACGACGCGGGGATCGAGGTGATCCTCGACGTCGTCTACAACCACACGGCCGAGGCGGGCGAACTGGGGCCGATGCTGTCGCTGCGCGGCATCGACAACCGCGGCTACTACCGCCTCCAGTCCGACGCCCGCCGCTACGCGGACTACACGGGGTGCGGCAACACCCTGCACGTGGTGCAGCCGAACGTGCTGCGGCTCATCACCGACTCCCTGCGGTACTGGGTGACCGAGATGGGCGTGGACGGCTTCCGGTTCGACCTGGCGGCGGCGCTGGCCCGCTCGATGCACGACGTCGACATGCTGTCCCCGTTCCTCGCGGTGATCGCCCAGGACCCCGTGCTGCGCCGGGTGAAGCTGATCGCCGAGCCGTGGGACGTCGGCAACGGCGGTTACCAGGTGGGCGCCTTCCCGCCGCTGTGGACCGAGTGGAACGACCGCTACCGGGACGCCGTACGGGACTTCTGGCGCGGGGCGCTGCCGGACGTACGCGATCTCGGCTACCGGCTGACCGGATCGAGCGACCTGTACGCGTGGGGCGGCCGGCGGCCGTACGCGTCGGTCAACTTCGTCACCGCGCACGACGGCTTCACCCTGCGCGACCTGGTCAGCTACGAGCACAAGCACAACGAGGCCAACGGCGAGGGCAACCGGGACGGCACCTCGGACAACCGGGCCTGGAACTGCGGAGCCGAGGGCGAGAGCGACGACGCCGGCGTCAACGCGCTGCGCCGCCGCCAGTTGCGCAACCTCCTCACCACCCTGCTGCTGTCGACCGGGGTGCCGATGCTCGTCGCGGGCGACGAGATGGGCCGTACCCAGGGAGGCAACAACAACGCCTACTGCCAGGACAACGAGATCGGCTGGGTGGACTGGTCGCTGCTGGAGCAGCCGCAGTGGCGGGAGCTGACCGAGCTGACGGCCCGGGTGCTTTCGCTGCGCCACGCCCATCCGGTGCTGCGGCGCCGCGCGTTCTTCTCCGGGCGGGCCCAGGCGCCTGACGGACTGCGGGACCTGGCGTGGTTCACCCGGCAGGGCGCGGAGATGAGGGAGGAGGACTGGTACGCACCGGCCGCCACGGTCGGGCTCTACCTCTCCGGCCGTGACATCCCGGGCCGGGACGCCCGGGGCGAGCAGGTGAGCGACGACAGCTTCCTGGCGGTCCTGCACGCCGGGGACCGGCCCGTGGACTTCCTGCTGCCGGGGCCGCCGTGGGCCGACGCGTACGAACTGCTCGTGGACACCTCGCGGGAGGACCAGTCCGCCGCACCCGGCACGGTCCACCGGGGCGGGGCGGCCTTCACGGTGCCGGCGCGGTCGGTCCTGCTGCTGCGGGTGCGGTCGTGACGGGCCGTCACGGGGTGCCGGAGGCGGTCAGCCGAGGATGCCGCGCTCGTAGGCGACCGCGACCGCCGCGGCGCGGTCCTTGGCGCCCAGCTTGGCGAAGACATGGGTGAGATGGGTCTTCACGGTCGCCTCGCTGATGAACAGCTCGGCGGCGATCTCACGGTTCGGCGTCCCCCTGGCCACGAGTACGAGCACCTCGCGCTCGCGCGCGGACAGCGATTCGTGGCCGGGTGCGGCCGGGGTGCGCACCCGTGAGATCAGCCGGGAGGCGACGGCGGGCGACAGGACCGTGCGGCCGTCGGCGGCGGCGCGGACGGCGGTGAAGAGCTCGTCGCGCGGCGCGTCCTTGAGCAGATAGCCGGTGGCGCCCGCCTCGATGGCGGGCAGGGTGTCGGAGTCGGTGTCGTACGTGGTGAGGACCAGGACCTTGGAACGGGCGCCGCGCCGGGTGAGTTCGGTGATCGCCGCGACTCCGCCGCCGCCCGGCATCCGCAGGTCCATCAGCACGACGTCGGGGTCGAGCCGGACGGCCATGTCGACGCCTTCGACGCCGTCGGCCGCCTCGCCGAGCACCCGGAACTCCGCCGCCGACTCGAACATGCCGCGCAGTCCGTCCCGTACGACGGGGTGGTCGTCGACGACGATCAGGGTGATGACGCGTGCGGGTTCCCGGTCCATGGCGGTCACCGTACTGCGCGGACGCGGGTGACCGGCTGTCTCAGCCGTGCCGGACCATCGGGACCCGGGCGCAGACGGCGGTGCCGAGGTCCGGTCCGGTCTCCACCTCGACGGTGCCCGCGATGCGTTCGGCGCGGGCCCGCATGCCGCCGAGCCCGAAGCCGCCGGCGCCCCGGTAGGGCGGCAGCGCGGCCGGGTCGAAGCCGCGGCCGTCGTCGCGTACGTCCAGCGAGATCTCGTCGCCCATGTAGGACAGGGTGATGCCGGCCCGGGAGGCGCCGGCGTGCCGCGCCGCGTTGGCCAGGGCCTCCTCGGCGATGCGCAGCAGGGTGGCGCCGACCTCGTCGTGCAGGGGCTCGGCGGTGCCGGTGACGGTGAACTCGGCCCGGACACCGGTCCGCTGCGACCAGGTGGTGACCGTCTTCTCCAGCGCGCCCGGCAGATCGTCGTGCTCCAGCGCGGCCGGGACGAGGTTGTGCACCGAGCGACGCGCCTCGCCGAGGCTGTGCCGGGCGAGAGCGGCCGCCCGGGCCAGGTGCTCCCCGGCGAGGACGGGGTCGGCCTCCGCCGTGGAGGTGACCGCCTGGAGCTGGGCGATGATGCCGGTGAGTCCCTGGGCGATGGTGTCGTGGATCTCGGCGGCCAGCCGGCTCCGCTCGTCGGCCACCCCCGCCTCGCGGGCCTGCACGAGGAGCTGGGCGTGCAGCCCGGCGTTCTCGGCCAGGGCCTGTTCGAGCCGGGCGTTGGCCCGCTCCAGTGCGGTGATGGTGTCGGTCTGGGTACGGGACTGTTCGGCCTCCCGGTCGCCGATCTGGGCGAAGACCAGGGTGAGGGTCACGTGCACGGCCAGCACGACGGCGAAGACGACCCAGTTCATGAACGTGCGGGGCGGCAGGCCGCTGCCGGACTGCGACCCGGCCATGATGACGGCCGTGACCAGCAGCCCGGCCCGCATGCCCCGTCGCGGGAGGACCCGGCCCGCGTCGAAGTAGCCGAGCACCGCGTAGATCGAGAAGAACGGGTTGCACCAGGTCAGCCCGAAGGCCAGCAGCGTGCGGACGACGAAGTAGCACAGCGCCGTCCGCGATCCCGGCTTCGCCTGGGTGCGGCTCCACCAGAGCTGCAGGACGAGGGCCGGGGGGACCAGGACCGCGGCGGCGTACACGTGCGCGCGGGACATGATGAGCCCGCTGGTCACGGCCGAGACCACGGTGGCCAGAGCGAGCAGCCCGTAGGGTCCGTGCCGGTAGAACCGCTCCCACCACTGCTCGGCCGTCGTCACACCGGTCATGGCCGCCGTCTCCCCCGGGTCCGCGTCCGCCGCCGTCATGGGGGAAGTGTCCCCCCCGTACCGGCTACTCCCACCGGAAGGTGCGGATCGCGGCCATCGCCGCCAGTACGGTCCACAGCGCCACCACCCCGAGATACGCCCAGCTCGGCCAGGCGCCGGTGGCCGCGCGGTCCAGCACCTGGGACGCCGCGCCGAACGGGCTGACCTGGACGATGTGGCGGACCGTGCCGGGCATGGCCTGCACCGGCACCCAGACGCCCGCGGTGAACATCATCACGAAGAAGACCACCGAGCCGACGGCGGCCGAGACCTTGGTGGTGCGCGAGACGGCGCAGACCAGCGCGCCCAGGGCCAGCACGCAGGCGACGGCCAGCAGCAGCCCGAGCAGATAGCCGAACGGCTGAGCGGGCAGCCGGACTCCGAAGGCGATCCGGCCGACGGCCATCACCAGCAGGGTGGAGCCGAGCGCCGCGGCGCCGTGCAGGGCGATCTGCGCGCCGAGCAGGGCAGAGGGGCGCACGGGGGTGGTGGACATGCGGCGCAGGATGCCGCGTTCGCGGTAGCCGGTGAGCACGGGCGGCATCGCCTGGAGACCGGCCATGATCATGGCGAGCAGCACCGCCACGGGGACGTACAGGTCGATGACGCGGCGGCCGCCGAGCGCGTCGTCGTGCTCCCGGAAGGACGGGATCAGGCCGAGGATCGTCATGAGCGCGGTCGGGAAGACGAGGATCCAGAACAGGCTGCCGGGCTCGCGGAGGAAGAGCCGGGCCTCCGATCGCAGGACCGCGAGCGAGGCGCGCGAGGAGACGGTGCGGGGCGCGGGGTCGGTCGTCGTCGTGGCCATCTCAGGCTGCCTGTTCCGTCAGGCCGCGCTCGTCCGCGGGGCCTGACCGCTCGGTGAGGTCGAGGAAGGCGTCGTCGAGGGTGGCCTCGGCGACGCGGAGCCGGTGCGCGGTGATGCGGTGCCGGGCCAGCAGCGAGATGACGGCGTTGACGGTCTCGTCGGTCCCGTTGATGAGGATGCGTCCGTCGCTGTTCTCGTACGAGGCGACGCCGGGCAGCCCGGCCAGTTCGGCGTCGGGGAGCGGCTGCGAGGGCGTGAAGGAGATGGCCGTGGAGCTGCCGGCCCTGGCGATCAGGCCGGACGGGGTGTCGAGGGCGGCGAGCCGCCCCCGGTCGATCACGGCGATGCGGTCGCACAGGCGCTGGGCCTCCTCCATGAAGTGGGTGACCAGCACGACGGTGACCCCGCCGGCGCGCACCTCTTCGATCAGCTGCCAGGTGTCGCGCCGGGCGCGCGGGTCCAGCCCGGTGGTCAGCTCGTCGAGGACCACGACCCGGGGGGCGCCGACGAGGGCGAGCGCGATGGACAGCCGTTGCTTCTGGCCGCCGGACAGCCGCCCGTACCGGGTGGTGAGCCGGGTCTGCAGCCCCAGCCGTTCGGCGAGGGAGCGCCAGTCGGCGGGCCGCGGGTAGAAGGCGCTGTACAGCTCCAGCGCCTCGCCCACGGTCATCTTCGGCTGCAGTTCGCTCTCCTGGAGCTGCACGCCCAGCAGGAGTGTCACGCGGTCGTGGTCGGCGACGGGGTCGAGCCCGGCGACGCGGACCGTACCGGCGTCGGGGACGCGCAGACCCTCGACGCACTCGACGGTGGTGGTCTTGCCCGCGCCGTTGGGCCCGAGGATCCCGAAGATCTCCCCCTCGTCCACGGAGAAGCTCACCCCGTCGACCACGGGGCGGCCGGCGTAGGTCTTGCGCACCCCGTTCACTTCGATGATTGGCATGCCTGTGAGCATCGCGGGGGCGGAGGCCTCGGCGGCATCCGCCAACGCGCTCGAACCGGCATCCGCCGATCGGTTGATGCCGCGCTACGACCGGCCGCCGCCCGGCCCGGCTCCGGCTTCCCCAGCCGCCTGCTCCGGCCGGGGAAGGCGGGGAAAATCATGTGAGCGATGTCAGTGGTGAAACGTAGGCTCGCCCCTGATGCCCGAAGAACATGCACAGCCCAAGGACCGGTCCGCCGCACAGAGCCTGGTGCGGCTGTGGCCGTATGTGAAGCCGGTACGGACCCGTCTGTTCGGCGCCGCCCTGATCGCGATCGTCGCCTCGTGCCTCGGCCTGGTGATACCGCTCGTGCTGAAGTGGATCGTCGACGGGCCGGTCGCCCACCAGGACCCGGGCGGTGTCTGGCTCGGGGCGCTGTTCCTGCTGTTGCTGGGGATCGCCGAGGCGGTCCTGTTCGGGGTGCGGCGATGGCTGGTGGCGCGTCCGCTGGCCGGAGTCGAGGCGTCGATGCGGGCCGACCTCTACCGGCATCTGCAACGGCTGCCGGTGGCCTTCCACGACCGGTGGTCCTCGGGCCAGTTGCTGTCGCGCGGCACCACGGACCTGATGCTGCTGCGGATGTTCCTGGCCTTTCCGCTGACCTTCCTGCTGGTCAACGCCACCACCATCCTGGTCGGATTCGTGATCCTGCTGCTCCAGGAGTGGACGCTCGGCCTGGTGCTGCTCGCCCCCGTCGTGCCCCTGGTGATCATCTGCTCGGTCTTCGAGACGAAGTACTCGTCGGTGGCGCGCAGCGCCCAGGACCAGGTGGGCGATCTGACGACGGTGGTCGAGGAGAGCGTGCTCGGCATCCGCATCATCAAGGGCTTCGGCCGGCACCGCAGCCAGGCCCTCGCCTTCCGCGCGCTCTCCCAGCGGCTGCGCACCACGGAGCTCGGCAAGGCGCGGCTGCTCGCGGGTATCTGGGCGCTCATCACGACGATCCCCGAACTGGCGATCGGGGCGGCGCTGGTGCTGGGCACGATCGAGGTCGCGGACGGCGGGCTTTCGGCGGGCACCCTGGTCGCGTTCCTCTCCACGGCGCTGGCGCTTCGGTGGCCCGTCGAGTCGATCGGCTTCCTGCTGGCGATGAGCCAGGAGTCGGCGACGGCGACGGAGCGGTTCTTCGAGGTGATGGACGTGGCCGAGGAGACGGACACCGCCGCGCCGGTGAGCACCTCCCACGGCGGCGTCCCCGAGGCCGGCGGCATGGTCTTCGAGGGGGTGGGGTTCCGCTACCCGGACGCGGCGGAGGGTTCCGTGCCCGTTCTGGACCGGATCGACCTGCGGATCCGGCCGGGCGAGACGATGGCCCTGGTCGGGGCCACGGGATCCGGCAAGACCACGCTCACCGCGCTCGTTCCCCGGCTGCACGACGCCACGTCGGGCCGGATCACGCTGGACGGCGAGGACATCACCGCGATGTCGCGCGCCCGGCTGCGCGAACTGGTGTCGGTGGCGTTCGAGGAGCCGACGCTCTTCTCCGCGAGCGTCGGGGAGAACGTGCTGATGGGCGCGGCGGATGCGGGCGAACAGGAGCTGCGGCGGGCCCTGTCGGTCGCGCAGGCCGACTTCGTCCACGACCTGCCGCACGGCGTCGACACCCAGGTCGGTGAACAGGGCCTCAGCCTCTCCGGCGGCCAGCGCCAGCGCCTCGCTCTGGCGAGGGCCGTGGTCGGCCGGCCGCGCTTCCTCGTGCTCGACGACCCGCTCTCGGCGCTGGACGTGCACACGGAGACGCTGGTCGAGGCGGCGTTGCGGCGGGTGCTGGAGGAGACGACGGCGATCGTGGTCGCGCACCGGCCGTCCACGGTGATGCTCGCCGACCGGGTGGCGCTCCTGTCCGAGGGCCGGATCAGCGCGGTCGGGACCCACCAGGAACTGCTGCGCGACAACGCCGAGTACGCCTGGCTGATGTCCGGCGCCGGCGTCACGGACGCCGGGGAACCGGCAGCCGGGGTCCGTTCCCCCGCAGCCGGAGGTGCCGGGCGCCCGCCCGGGCCCGACCGTACCGAGGCGTCCTGGGCGGACGCGACGGCCGACGACGTCCTGGACATGGACGCTCCTGCCGAGGAGGGCAGCACCCGATGAGCAGCACGACGACCGGGCATCCGGCGGAACCGGGCGGCGGCCGGGACGAGGAGGCCCGGCCGGTCTCCGGAACCGCCCCGCAGGCGGACCGAAGCGCCGTGCCGCCTTCCGGGGCTCCACCGAAGACGGCCGGGGCTCCCCGGAAGGCGGCCGGTGACCCCTTCGACCGCGACGATCTGCCCACCCCGCCCGGCGCCACGCGCGCGCTGCTCGCCTCGCTGCTGCGGCCGCTGCGGGGCCGGGTCGTGGTGGCCGCGCTGTTCCTGCTGGTCCAGCAGGTCGCGGTCCAGGCGGGGCCGTTGCTCGTGGCGTACGCCATCGACAGCGGGGTGCCCGCGTTCCGGGACGAGGACTACGGGCCGCTGGTCGCCGTGGCCCTCGGCTACGCCCTCTGCTCGGCCGGTGCGGGCGCCATGCAGTACGCCTTCATCCGGGCCGCCGCGCGGGTCAACCAGGACGTGCTGCTCGATCTGCGCGGCCGGATCTTCCGCCATGCGCAGGCGCTGAGCGTGGACTTCCACGAGCGGTACACCTCGGGGCGGCTGATCTCCCGTGCCACCACCGACGTGGAGTCGCTGCGGGAGCTGCTCAGCGAGGGCCTGCAGGAACTGATCGGGGTCGTCCTCTCCTTCGTCTCCATCTCCCTGATGCTGCTCTGGCTGGACGTCGGCATGGGCGCCGTGGCGGTGCTGTCCTTCGTGCCGCTGTACCTGCTGGTGCGGCTCTACCAGCACCGGGCCGCGGTGATCTTCGCGTCGCGGTCGACGGCGATCGCCGCGGTCATCGTGAAGTTCGCGGAGACGATGAACGGGATCCGTCCCGTCCAGGCCTTCCGCCGCGAGCCCGTCAACGACGAGGTCTTCCGCGCGCTCAACCACGAGCACCGGCGCACGAACGGCGACGCGATGCTGGAGAACGCGCGCTACGTCGTCGGGTCCCGGCTGGTCGCCAACACCGCCGTGGCCGGAATCGTTCTGTGGGGTGCCTACCGCGTCGCCTCCGGAAGCCTCGCCCTCGGTGTGCTGGCCGCGGTGGTCCTGTATCTGCGACGGCTCTACGACCCCATCGACCGGCTCAGCATGTTCCTCAACTCCTACCAGTCGGCGGCGGCTTCGCTGGAGAAGATCGCGGGGCTGCTGGCGCAGACGCCCACCGTCCCCGAGGCGCTGGAGCCGCGGGAACTTCCGGTGCCGGCGGATCAGCGCCCGGGCCGTGAGGTGGTCTTCGACGGGGTGCGTTTCGCCTACCGCACGGGCGGCGAGGTGCTGCCGCGCTTCGACCTGACCATTCCCGCGGGTCAGACGGTCGCCGTGGTCGGCTCGACGGGCGCGGGCAAGTCGACGCTGGCCAAGCTGCTGGCCCGCTTCTACGACCCGACCGAGGGCCGGGTCCTGCTGGACGGCACCGATCTGCGGGATCTCGCCACCCCCGAACTGCGGCGCGGGGTGGTCATGGTGACCCAGGAGGCCTTCCTGTTCTCCGGCACCGTCGCGGAGAACATCGCGATCGGCAGCCCGGACGCGACCCGTGAGGAGATCGAGCAGGCCGCCAAGGCGATCGGCGCCCACGACTTCATCGCGGGTCTGCCCGACGGGTACGACACGGACGTACGCAAGCGCGGCGGCCGGATCTCGGCCGGTCAGCGCCAGTTGGTCGCGTTCGCCCGCGCCCTGCTCGCCGACCCGGCGGTCCTGATCCTCGACGAGGCGACGAGCTCCCTGGACATCCCCGGCGAGCGGGCGGTGCAGCAGGCGATGGACACCGTGCTGCACGGCCGCACCGCGGTGGTCATCGCCCACCGGCTGTCGACCGTGGAGATCGCGGACCGGGTCCTGGTGATGGAGCACGGCCGTGTGGTGGAGGACGGCGCCCCGGCCGAACTGATCGGCGGCACGGGCCGGTTCGCCGGCCTGCACCGCGCCTGGCGGGAGAGCCTGGCCTGAGCGGCCCGTCCGGAGGTTCCGCGATTCGGTGCGCACTACCCGTGAGATGCGCACCGAATGCGCAATTCCAAGGATCTGTGCGCACTGACTCCGCACGGTAACCAGCTCCGGGGAGTTGGCTTCAACAAATCACCCGGCTTGGCACCCGGTTCGATCAGAACCCCGCCCTCATGATCGATAGGACTACGGCCGCTTACAGCACGCGCAAAGCCTGGTCGGCGTCGCGTTCACGCCTGGCGAGCGCATGGAGCACGGCCTGATCGCCGTGCCGGTCACGGGCGGCTGCGACAAGGACATCGACTGCGACGGCGAGCGTGGCTTCGGGTGTCCGGCAGTGAGCGCCCACGCTCAGAACCAGGTCATCAAGGTGCACTGCCAATTCGACGCATCGGGTTTGGAGGTAGCCATCGAGCAGCATTTCCTCTCCGGGCCGGTGGAGGACGGCCACTCGCCGATCCGCCGGCTCTTGGACCAGCCGTCGTGCCAGCCTTTGCCGGGCGGCGCGCGCCTGCTCAGCCACGGCGGCGGGGCCGGCGGCTGCCGTCTCCTCGCTCCGCGCGCGCACGCCGACGTTGAGTGCGGAGTCCGGCGAAGACGTGCCGACGAGCCGCGCGTAGTAGCGCACTGGCGATACCGGCTCCGCGCCGACTGTCTCACCGTCGAGGAACCATTCGACCTGCAGGACGCTGCGCGCAAGGTGACCAGCCAGTCCGCCTACCGTCATCCCCGGCAGCACCGACTCCTTGCCCCAGCACTGCGCCACCTCTTCCGTGGCCAGCAGGCGCACAGCCTGCTCGGCGCCGAGCAGGTATGCCGTGCGTATCTCCTCAGTCATACGAGGCATCCTGCCCGCACCAAGACCGCATCGACCGAGGTGTCCATATGGTGGAATCATAAACCAGAATGTGGACAACCTCGGTGGGGCCGAAGCCCATCACTGCCTGCGAGATACCGGATCGGGCAGACCACTCGCGCCCGAGAGATCACCCGACGGGACAGTCGCACCCAGATCTCGATCACCGCACGGAAGATTCAGCTCGTCGGAGGGTCCGCACCCTGAACGACTACCTCGCTACGGCCGTTCAGAACCAGCCAACGAACCTCCCCTGCGGACAGCAACCTGATCACTCGGTATTGGCTGGCGGCCGGCCGCGCGGTTCTGCCAGGGTGACGACCATGACCCGTACCTTCCTGCCCGGTCTCGAACTGGCGCGGCTGTTTCACACAGAGGTCGTCGCCCCCATCCTGGACACGGCGTTGGACAGGGTGCCGTATTCGGCAGCACTGATCGGCTGGGGCTCCGAAGTACAGGGTTTCGACACCGCACGCTCGACCGACCACGCCTGGGGCCCCAGGATGCAGGTGTTCCTCAGCAGTGGCGACTTCCGCGCCCACGCGGACGAACTGGACGCTCTGCTGGACCGCGAGCTGCCGCAGACGTTCCGCGGCTACCCGGTCCGCTTCCCCTTTCCCGACAGCGCACCGGCCCGGCACTGGGTTCACGTCCACGACATCCAGGGCTTCTTCACCGAGCACCTCGGCGAGGACCCGGCCGCCGGCCTCTCCGTGTCCGGCTGGCTGACGACCCCGACGCAGGTGCTGCGCGAGCTGACCGGAGGCGCCGTGTTCCACGACGGGCTCGGCCTGCTGGATTCCTGCCGCAAGGAACTGACCTGGTATCCGGACGATGTCTGGCGCTACATCCTGGCCTGCCAATGGATGCGCCTGTCCCAGGAGGAACCGTTCGTCGGACGCTGCGGAGAAGTCGGTGACGACCTGGGTTCCGCGGTAGTGGCCGCCCGACAGGTGCGCGACCTGATGAAACTGTGTCTGCTGATGAACCGGATCTACCCGCCCTACAGCAAATGGCTGGGCACCGCGTTCGCGGAGCTCCCGTGCGCCGCGGCGCTCACGCCACTGCTGTCCGCGGCGCTGGCGGCGCGAAGTTGGCAGGAGCGGGAGCGGCATCTTTCCCCGGCCTACGAGATCACCGCCGGCATGCACAACGACCTGGGGCTGACCGAACCGCTGGAGACGAAGGCCCGCTACTTCCACACCCGGCCGTTCCTCGTCATGGACGGCCACCGCTTCACCGACACCCTCATGGCCACGATCAACGACCCGCGGATCAGGTCGCTGCCGCCCGTCGGTGCGATCGACCAGTTCGTCGACAGCACCGATGTGACCCAATTCGCCAGCCGTCGCACGCGCTACATCACAGGCCCCGTACCCGCTGTGCCACACCTCGACAAGTAGGCACGCGACGACCCACAGGACGCCGTCACCGACTGTGACGGGCGGCCTGCCCAGCAGGGCGCCTGTCGCGCGCGGAGGACCGATACCCGCAGTGCTCACTTCCCGCGGAATCCGGTATGTCCGCCGGAGTCGGTGCGCACGAGAAGGCGGAACCCACACCGTCCGCGCCCCGGGGGCCGGGGGAGCCACTCCCCCGGGGTGCGAACGCTTCACGCCACGGGCGGCGCGAAGACGCGCGGAACGAGCCACAGTTCCCAGCCGTCTCGACAGGTGGGCATCTCCCGGCCCCGCTCCTCCTTTTCGAACACGGCGCCGTCGCGCCCGACCGCAGCTCCCCCCTCGGATTCGGCCTCCTATGGTCCTTTACGCCATCGAGATGACGTTCGGCGAAACGTCCGCTTAACGAACATGACCATTCCGGCAACGGACGAATTCCGGCCAACTTGTTGACGCGGTCCTGACAGGCGACTGCTTCTGCTGACACTCTTCACCCCGTTCTGCGCACTGCTTGCTATGCCCGGACGGCTCACCCAGCCGCCGGTACCCCCCTCGCAGAAGGAGTCCGCGTGAGATCCACGCTCAGCCGTCGTACCACCGCGACCGGCGCTCTGATAGCCGCAGCAGCCCTCCTCGCCGTAGGAGTCCAGACCGGAACGGCCACGGCGACGCCCGGCGGCACCGCCCAGGCCGCCACCGGCGCGTCCCAGCCCCGTCCCGGCGCACTGGCCAAGCAGCTCTCGCCCTCGCAGCGGGCCGAGCTCATCCGTGAAGCGAGCGCCGGCACCGCGGCCACCGCCAAGAAGCTCGGGCTCGGTTCGCAGGAGAAGCTCGTCGTCAAGGACGTCGTCCAGGACAACGACGGCACCACGCACACGCGTTACGAGCGCACCTTCGGCGGACTCCCCGTCCTCGGCGGCGACCTGGTCGTCCAGGAGTCGAAGGCCGGTGCGACCAAGAGCGTCACCAAGGCGTCCAAGGCCACCTCGGCGCAGCTCAAGGCCGTCGACACGACCGCGGACGTGGCCCCGGCGGCCGCCGAGAAGCAGGCCGTCGGCCTGGCCAAGGCGGACGGCTCCTCCAGGACCGCGGCCGAGAAGGCGCCGCGCAAGGTCGTCTGGATGGCGTCGGGCACCCCGCAGCTCGCCTACGAGACCGTGGTCGGCGGACTGCAGGAGGACGGCACTCCGAACGCCCTGCACGTCATCACCGACGCCACCACCGGCGCGAAGCTCTACCAGTGGCAGGCCATCGAGAACGGTGTCGGCAACACCGAGTACAGCGGCCAGGTCACCCTCAACACCTCGGGTTCGTACAACCTGACCGACACCACCCGCGGCAACCACAAGACGTACAACCTGAACCACGGTACGTCCGGCACGGGCACGCTCTTCTCCGGCTCCGACGACGTCTGGGGCAACGGCCTCGCCTCGAACGCGGAGACCGCGGCGGCGGACGCCCACTACGGTGCGGCCGAGACCTGGGACTACTACAAGAACGTCCACGGCCGGACCGGCATCCGTGGCGACGGCGTCGGCGCGTACTCCCGCGTCCACTACGGCAACAACTACGTCAACGCCTTCTGGGACGACAGCTGCTTCTGCATGACGTACGGCGACGGCAGCGGAAACGCCTCACCGCTGACCGCGCTGGACGTCGCCGCGCACGAGATGACGCACGGCGTCACCTCCAACACCGCCGACCTGAACTACAGCGGTGAGTCCGGTGGCCTCAACGAGGCGACCAGCGACATCTTCGCCACCGCCGTCGAGTTCTACTCGAACAACGCCACCGACAAGGGCGACTACCTCATCGGCGAGAAGATCGACATCAACGGCGACGGCTCGCCGCTGCGCTACCAGGACAAGCCGAGCAAGGACGGCGCGTCCAAGGACGCCTGGTACTCCGGCATCGGCAACGTCGACGTCCACTACTCGTCGGGCCCGGCCAACCACTTCTTCTACCTTCTCTCCGAAGGCAGCGGCGCCAAGACCATCAACGGCGTCTCCTACGACTCGCCGACCTCCGACGGCCTGCCGGTGACCGGCATCGGCCGCGACAAGGCCGCGCTGATCTGGTACAAGGCGCTCACCACCAAGTTCACCTCGACCACCAACTACGCGGCCGCCCGCACGGGCACCCTCGCCGCGGCCGGTGAGCTGTACGGCACGACCAGCGCCGAGTACAAGGCCGTCGCCGACGCGTGGGCCGGCATCAACGTCGGCTCGCGCCCGGGTGGCGGCACCGACCCCGGCGGCACGGTCTTCGAGAACACCACCGTCGTGGCCATCCCCGACCACGGCTCCGCCGTCACCAGCTCGGTCAACGTCACCGGCCGCACCGGCAACGCTCCCAGCACCCTCAAGGTCGGCGTGGACATCACCCACACCTACCGCGGTGACCTGGTCCTCGACCTCGTCGCCCCGGACGGCACGGCCTACCGCCTGAAGAACTCCTCGTCGACCGACTCGGCGGACAACGTCCAGACGACCTACACGGTCAACGCCTCCTCGGAGGTGGCGAACGGGACCTGGAAGCTGAAGGTCCAGGACGTCTACTCGGGCGACATCGGGAAGATCAACAGCTTCAAGCTGACCTTCTGAAACGGCCCCACCACATGACCCGCGCCTGAGCGGCATCCCGCCCGGGAGGAGACCACTCCTCCCGGGCGGTGACGCGTCCGGCACCGCCGGTGCGGGCCCGAGGGGGCGTCAGCGCATCAGCACGCCCCCGCCCTCACCCGTCGCCTCCGTCGGCTGGGCGACCAGCCCGAGCTCCGCGCCGGTGGCCAGCAGCCGGTGGGCCGGCAGCACCCGCACGGTGTAGCCGTACGGACCGGTGCGGTCGAGGGCGAGCGGGCCGTCGTACAGCCAGCGGCCCTCCAGGTCCTGGCCGCCCGCCGGTTTCAGCGGGAAGACCTGGGCGTCGGAGATCGCGTCGGCGGAGTCGACGCGGCCGGCCACCGCCTGCACCTCCACGTCGTCCGGGTCCAGCGCCCCGAGGGTGACCCGCACCCGCAGCGTCAGCGTGGAGCCCAGTTCGGCCGAGCCGCCGGCCGCGGTGGCCGTCACCGCCTCGACGTGGTCGACGGCCACCCGCGGCCAGGCCGCCCGGACCCGGGCCTTCCAGCCGGCGAGCTCCCGTGCCGTGGCCGCGTCCAGGGTGCGCCCGGCCTGCGCGGCGGGGGCGTACAGCCGCTCCACGTACTCACGGACCATCCGGTCGGCGAGGACCTTGGGCCCCAGCGTGCCGAGCGTGCGGCGGACCATCTCGATCCAGCGCCCGGGAAGCCCCTCCTCCCCCTGGTCGTAGAAGCGCGGGGCGACCCGGTCCTCGATCAGCTCGTAGAGGGCGCCCGCCTCCAGGTCGTCGCGCCGGTCCTCGTCCAGGGCGGAACCGTCGGCCGTGGGGATGGCCCAGCCGAAGTCCGGCTCGAACCACTCGTCCCACCAGCCGTCGAGGACCGACAGGTTGAGACAGCCGTTGAGCGCCGCCTTCATCCCGCTCGTACCGCAGGCCTCCAGCGGGCGCAGCGGGTTGTTCAGCCAGACGTCGCAGCCGGGGTAGAGCTTCTGGGCCATCGCCATCCCGTAGTCGGGCAGGAAGACGATGCGGTGGCGCACCCTGGGGTCGTCGGCGAACCGGACCAGCTCCTGGACCAGGCGCTTCCCGCTGTCGTCGGCCGGGTGCGCCTTGCCCGCCACGACGATCTGGACGGGGCGCTCCGGGTGCAGGAGCAGTCTGCGCAACCGGTCCCGGTCGCGCAGCATCAGGGTCAGGCGCTTGTACGAGGGCACCCGGCGGGCGAAGCCGATCGTCAGCACGCCGGGGTCCAGCACCCCGTCGATCCAGCCGAGCTCGGCGGCCTCGGCGCCGCGGTTGCGCCAGGAGTCGCGCAGCCGGCCGCGCACCTCGGTGACGAGTTGTTCGCGCAGGGTGCGGCGCAGGTCCCAGAGCTGCCGGTCGGGGATCCGCGCGACGGAGTCCCACCGGCCGGGGGTGCCTCCGGACTCGGTGCGCAGCCGGTAGACCTCGGGTGCGACCCAGGTCGGCGCGTGGACCCCGTTGGTCACGGAGGTGATCGGCACCTCCGGGGCGTCGAAGCCCGGCCAGAGACCGGCGAACATCTCCCGGCTGACGGCGCCGTGCAGGGTGGAGACCCCGTTGGCGCGCTGGGCGAGCCGGAGTCCCATGACCGCCATGTTGAAGACGCCCGGATCGCCGCCCGCGTAGGTCTCCATGCCCAGGTGCAGGATGCGGTCGGCCGCGACGCCGGGCAGTTCGCCGTCGTCGCCGAAGTGGCGGGCGACCAGTTCGCGGTCGAACCGGTCGATGCCGGCCGGGACCGGGGTGTGGGTGGTGAAGACGGTGCCGGCGCGGACGGCCTCCACCGCGGCGTCGAAGTCGAGCCCCGTGGTGGAGAGCTCACGGACGCGTTCGAGTCCGAGGAAGCCGGCGTGCCCCTCGTTGGTGTGGAAGACCTCGGGGGCCGGATGGCCGGTGAGCCGGCAGAAGGTGCGCACCGCGCGCACCCCGCCGATGCCCAGCAGCATCTCCTGGAGCAGCCGGTGTTCGCTGCCGCCGCCGTAGAGCCGGTCGGTGACCTCCCGTTCGACGGGGGCGTTGTCCTCGACGTCGGAGTCGAGCATCAGCAGCGGCACCCGGCCCACCTGGGCCTGCCAGATCTGGGCGTGCAGCGAGCGGCCGCCGGGGAGGGACAGGGCGATCTGGCTGGGCGTGCCGTCGGCCTCGCGCACGAGCGTGAGCGGGAGTTCGTTGGGGTCGAGGACGGGGTAGCGCTCCTGCTGCCAGCCGTCGCGCGAGAGGCTCTGGCGGAAGTAGCCGTGCCGGTAGAGGAGGCCGACGCCGACGAGGGGGACGCCCAGGTCGCTGGCGGCCTTCAGATGGTCTCCGGCCAGGATGCCGAGCCCGCCGGAGTACTGCGGCAGCGCCGCCGTCACGCCGAACTCGGGCGAGAAGTAGGCGATGGCGGCGGGAAGCCCGTCGCCCTGGGCGCGTTGCTCCTGGTACCACCTGGGGCCCTCCAGGTACTCCCGGAGGTCGGCGGACACCTCGGCCAGGCGCTGCAGGAACTGCTCGTCCCGGGCCAGCTCGGCGAGGCGTCCGGCGGACACGGCGCCGAGCAGGCGCACGGGGTCGCCCTCCGCCGCACGGCCGGCCACCGGGTCGACGGCCTGGAAGAGCTCTCGGGTCTCGGTGTGCCAGGACCAGCGCAGGTTGCGCGCGAGGTCGCTGAGCGGTTGAAGGGGATCGGGGAGGACGGGACGCACGGTGAACCGACGAATGGCCTTCACGTATTCCACCTTTACAGGGGACGTACGAATCCGAGCGGACGCACCGCTGTGTGCGCCGCTCCGTCACCCTCGACGGTAGCGGTGTGCGGCCTCCCGCGACCACGGCGCACGACCGGCTCGGGTGTGCGACCCCGGGTGTGCGGCTGCCCCTGCCGCCGACGCCTCTCGCGTCCGTTCCGCACCAGGCGCAGATGCAGACACATCCGTCACAGGCGTTATGGCCGATTCCCTCCCCTCGTACGGCCTTGTGGGCCTTCGCGCCACAGGGAAAGCTGCCCTGTGGCGCCCGTACCACCGGGCGTGCGCCGGTTCCGCGGAATCCCGCGCACGCGCGGCGGAACCCGGCGCATTCGGAACGTCACAGATACGCCCGAGTAGTTAACACACCACCGGATTGGCCGACCGAGAACTGTGGGAAGGCTTCTCCGGTACCCGGAACGAAGGCATTCGGATGAGAGCTGAAGGCGATCCGCATCCGCCCCTCGCACGATTCATCCCCTGTCCATCGGCAATCCTCCCCCGGTTCGTATGCAATCGGTCCGGAGGGCGCACGCATGCGGTCCACACCCGCGAACCGGACCCGCACCTCATCCATTCGAGTGCCATTCGAGTGAACGCGGACAGGAGCGGCCATGCCCACACCCCATCAGTCGTCGACGGAGCAGCTAGAAAGGACCGAACCCCACCATCGCGGCGCGCGCATTCAGCCCTCCGCGCCCGCTTCGCGCCCTGCCGAGTCCGCGCTCCAGTCCCCAGGTGATTCCATGATCGGTCGCATTCCCGTCCTCGACGTCCGTCCGCTCGTCGACTGCGGCAGAAGGCCCGCCAAGGCCGTCGCCGGTGAAACCTTCCAGGTCTCCGCGACCGTGTTCCGGGAGGGTCATGACGCGGTGGCGGCCAATGTCGTCCTGCGGAGCCCGAGCGGGCGCCCCGGCCCCTGGACGCCGATGCGCGAGCTCGCCCCGGGCACCGACCGCTGGGGCGCCGACGTCACTCCGGACGCCGAGGGCCGCTGGACGTACAAGGTCGAGGCCTGGAGCGACCCGGTCGCCACCTGGCGGCACGCGGCGCAGATCAAGATCCCGGCGGGGATCGACACCGCTCTCGTCCTGGCGGAGGGCGCCGAGCTGTACGAACGGGCCGCCGAAGGCGTACCGAAGCGCGACGGGCGCGAGGCGGTACTGGCCGTGGTCGACGCCCTGCGCGACGAGTCCCGCCCGGCCGCCGCCCGGCTGGCCGCGGCGCTCACCCCGGACGCGGTCGCCGCACTGGCCCGTCACCCCTTGCGGGAGCTGGTCACCGCCTCACGCCCGCACCCGCTCGTCGTCGAGCGCCGGCGGGCGCTGTTCGGCTCCTGGTACGAGTTGTTCCCCCGCTCCGAGGGAGCCAGGGTGGAACCGGCGAAGGCGCCCCGCAAGGGCCGTACGGCCAGGTCCGCGCCGACGCCGCCCCGGATCGTCAGCGGCACCTTCCGCACCGCGGCCGAACGGCTGCCCGCGGTCGCCGCGATGGGGTTCGACGTGGTCTACCTCCCGCCCATCCACCCCATCGGCACCACCCACCGCAAGGGCCCCAACAACTCCCTCTCCCCCGCCCCGCACGACGTGGGGGTGCCGTGGGCGATCGGTTCCGCGGAGGGCGGTCACGACGCGGTCCACCCCGATCTCGGCACCCTGGACGACTTCGACCACTTCGTCGAGACGGCCCGCACCCTGCGCATGGAGATCGCGCTGGACTTCGCCCTCCAGTGCTCACCCGACCATCCGTGGGTGGAGAAACACCCCGAGTGGTTCCACCACCGGGCGGACGGCACGATCGCCTACGCGGAGAATCCGCCGAAGAAATACCAGGACATCTATCCGATCGCCTTCGACAAGGACCTGCCGGGCCTCGTCGCGGAGACCGTGCGCATCCTGCGCTTCTGGATGGATCACGGCGTGCGCATCTTCCGGGTCGACAATCCGCACACCAAGCCGGTGATCTTCTGGGAGAAGGTGATCGCCGACATCGGCCGCACCGACCCCGACGTGATCTTCCTGGCCGAGGCGTTCACCCGCCCCGCGATGATGCGCGCCCTCGCCACCGTCGGATTCCAGCAGTCGTACACCTACTTCACCTGGCGCAACACCCGGCAGGAAATCACCGAGTACGTGAGCGAACTGTCCGGCGAATCGGCCTCCGTGATGAGGCCCAATTTCTTCGTGAACACCCCCGATATCCTTCCCGGATATCTACAGGAAGGCGGCAGGCCAGCCTTCGAGGCACGGGCGGTGCTCGCGGCGACCCTCTCCCCGTCCTGGGGGGTGTACGCGGGGTACGAGCTGTGCGAGAACACCCCGGTCCGCAGCGGCAGTGAGGAGTACCTCGACTCGGAGAAGTACGAGATCCGGCCCAGGGACTGGGAAGCCGCCGAGCGGGAGGGCCGCTCGCTGGCTCCGCTCATCACCGCCCTCAACCGGATCAGGCGCCGCCACCCGGCGCTGCAGCAGCTGCGGGACGTGCACTTCCACTCGTCCGACAACGACGCCTTGATCGTGTACAGCAAGCGCTCCGGTTCGAACATCGTTCTGACGGTCGTCAACCTCGACCCGCACCACACCCAGGAGGCGACCGTCTCGTTGGACATGCCGCAACTCGGCCTCGAACGGCACGAGAGCGTGCCGGTGCGCGACGAGCTCACCGGCCACACCTATCACTGGGGCAGGACCTTCTATGTGCGTCTGGAGCCAGGCGTCACGCCGGCGCACATCGCGGTCCTGCGACCGTCCCCGCCGACCGGAGGGTCACCCACACCATGATCGTCAACGAGCCCGTCCACGACACGTTCGAGGACACACCGGCCAAGGACCGCGATCCCGACTGGTTCAAGCGCGCCGTCTTCTACGAGGTCCTCGTCCGGTCCTTCCAGGACTCCAACGGCGACGGCATCGGAGACCTGAAGGGGATCACCGCCAAGCTGGACTACCTGCAGTGGCTGGGCGTCGACTGCCTCTGGCTGCCGCCGTTCTTCAAGTCGCCGCTGCGCGACGGCGGTTACGACGTGTCCGACTACACCGCCGTGCTGCCGGAGTTCGGGGATCTCGCCGACTTCGTCGAGTTCGTCGACGCCGCGCACCAGCGCGGCATGCGCGTGATCATCGACTTCGTCATGAACCACACCAGCGACCAGCACGACTGGTTCCAGCAGTCCCGTACGGACCCCGACGGCCCGTACGGCGACTACTACGTCTGGGCGGATGACGACAAGCAGTTCCAGGACGCCCGGATCATCTTCGTCGACACCGAGACGTCCAACTGGACCTTCGACCCGGTGCGCAAGCAGTACTACTGGCACCGGTTCTTCTCGCACCAGCCCGACCTCAACTACGAGAACCCGGCGGTGCAGGAGGAGATCATCTCCGCCCTGCGCTTCTGGCTGGACCTCGGCATCGACGGCTTCCGCGTCGACGCCGTGCCCTACCTCTACACGCGTGAGGGCACCAACTGCGAGAACCTCCCGGAGACCCACGGCTTCCTCAAGCGGGTCCGCAAGGAGATCGACGCCAACTACCCCGACACCGTGCTGCTCGCCGAGGCCAACCAGTGGCCCGAGGACGTCGTCGACTACTTCGGCGACTACCAGGCCGGCGGCGACGAGTGCCACATGGCGTTCCACTTCCCGGTGATGCCGCGGATCTTCATGGCCGTACGACGCGAGAGCCGCTACCCGGTCTCGGAAATCCTGGCCAAGACGCCGGCGATCCCCTCGGGCTGCCAGTGGGGCATCTTCCTGCGCAACCACGACGAGCTGACGCTCGAGATGGTCACGGACGAAGAGCGCGACTACATGTACGCGGAGTACGCCAAGGATCCGCGGATGCGGGCCAACATCGGCATCCGCCGCCGGCTGGCGCCCCTCCTGGACAACGACCGCAACCAGATCGAGCTGTTCACCGCCCTGCTGCTGTCCCTGCCCGGCTCCCCGATCCTCTACTACGGGGACGAGATCGGGATGGGCGACAACATCTGGCTGGGCGACCGGGACGCCGTGCGCACCCCGATGCAGTGGACGCCCGACCGCAACGCGGGCTTCTCCTCCAGCGATCCGGGGCGGCTCTACCTCCCCACGATCATGGATCCGGTCTACGGCTACCAGGTCACCAACGTCGAGGCGTCGATGGCCTCGCCGTCCTCGCTGCTGCACTGGACGCGGCGGATGATCGAGATCCGCAAGCAGAACCCGGCGTTCGGGCTCGGCTCGTTCAACGAGCTGCCCTCCTCCAATCCGGCCGTGCTCGCCTTCACCCGTGAGCACGGCGACGACCTCGTGCTGTGCGTGCACAACTTCTCCCGGTTCGCGCAGCCGACCGAGCTCGATCTGAGGTCCTTCAACGGGCGTCATCCGGTGGAGCTGATCGGCGGGGTGCGCTTCCCCGCCATCGGCCAGTGGCCCTACCTGCTGACGCTCGCCGGCCACGGCTTCTACTGGTTCCGGCTGCGGAAGGACGCACCGCCGAGCTGAGGGGGCATCAACTCGCGCACCACCGGCGGGGCGGTTTCCGCCGCCCCGCACGGGGCACTCTCCCTCCCATATCGAGTGCTTCCGCAACCTTCCTGGATCTTCCTGGCGTTTCGATCACTCCGAGTCGAGTCCGTACGGACCATGCTGACCCGACACGTCCCGCACAGCCGGACAGCCAAAGCCGCAATCCGGGACACTCTTCGCATCCTGTGGTGTGCCCGGGGAAAGGACGCGATGCCATGTCGGAGGCTGCATCCGCTCAGGTCACCCTGGCGACCAGCACAGCCCTGCTCCCGTCTCTCGGACCGCTGCTCCACGAATGGCTGCCCCGGCAGCGGTGGTTCGCGGGAAAGGGGCGGCCCATCACCGCCTTCTCGCTCGTCTCGGCGACCGAGATACTGCCGATGGAGTCCGGCGCGGCCGACACCGGCCCGGGGCTCCTCCACCTCCTGGTCCGGGCCCACCAGCCCACGATGCCGGCGCAGCCGCCCCCGGACTGCTACCAGTTGCTGCTCGGCGTGCGGTCCACGCTCCCCCCGCGGCTGGCGCCCGCCCTCATCGGTCATGTGACGGAGGGGCCGCTGGCCGGCCGCGCCGTCTACGAGGGCCTGCACGATCCACGCCTCGCCGCGCTGCTGCTGGAGCGGCTGCGCACGCCCGGCGGTCTCGGCGGCCTGCGCTTCGGCCGGGGAGCGGAACCCGTCCCCGAGGGGCTGACCCCGCGGGTGCTGGACACCGAGCAGTCCAACTCCTCGCTCGTGTACGGCGACTCGTACATCCTCAAGATCTTCCGCCGGGTGTTCCCGGGCACCAACCCCGATCTGGAGCTGCCGCTCGCGCTCTCGCGCCAGGGGTGCGGACGCGTGCCCGCGCCGGTCGCGTGGTTCGAGGCCGCCACACCCGAACGCCTCACGCTCGGCGTGCTCCAGCCGTTCCTGCGCGGCGCCCAGGACGGCTGGCAGCTCGCCCTGCGCGCCCTCGCGGCCGGGGACGACTTCACGCGGGAGGCCCACGCCCTGGGCCGGGCCACCGCCGAGGTGCACACCGCGCTCGCCGCCGCGCTGCCCACCTCGTCCCTGCGCCGCTCCCAGACCGATCAGCTGGCCGCCGCCATGGTGCAGCGGCTGGAGGCGGCCGCCCACGCGGTGCCCGCACTGGTTCCGTACGTCCCCGGGCTGCGGGCCGCGTTCGACGCCGTGACAGCCCTCGGCCACCGGGGCCGGGGCTGGGCCGTCCAGCGGGTGCACGGCGATCTCCACCTCGGCCAGACGCTGCGCCGCGCCGACGGCTTCTGGTCACTGATCGACTTCGAGGGCGAACCGGCGCGCCCCCTCCCGGAGCGCCGCAGCCCGCAGTCACCGGTACGCGACATCGCCGGAATGCTCCGCTCGTTCGACTACGCCGCCCGCTCGCACCAGCCCTGGAACGCCGCCTGGGCGGCGCGCTGCCGGACCGCGTACTGCGACGGCTACGCGAGGACCGCGGGCGTCGACCCCCGCGACGAACCGGAGCTGCTGCGCGCCCACGAGACCGACAAGGCGGTCTACGAGGTGCTGTACGAGGCCCGGCACCGGCCCGACTGGCTGCCGGTCCCGATGGCCGCGATCCAGCGCCTGGCGGCCGTCGCCGACTGACGCGGCCCGCCGCTCCCGTACCGCGACACCCCGCGCACCACCCCGCCCCACCCCTTCCACACCTTCGAGGAGGCTGTCCCTGTGACCGCCCGCAAGCCGTCCCGCAACGCGTCCGATCCCGCTCCGTCCACCACCGACGCCCCCGTCCCCGCGGCCCCCGCCGAGCACGCGGACGCCGCCGCCGGCCCGGCCACCGGGACCCTCGCACCGGTGGAGGCGGCCACGCTTCCCCCCGAGGCGTCCGCCGCGCCCGCACCCGCGCCGGGCAAGCGGGCGAAGCGGGCGGCGACCCCGCCACGGCCCCGCCGCGCCGCGACCGGGCAGGGGGTCCGCCCGGCCCGCCCGCTCGACGCCGGGGACCGGGCACGGCTCCTGGCCGGCGAGCACTACGCCCCGCACGCGCTGCTCGGCGCGCACCAGGTCCGCGGCGGGGTGGCCTTCCGGGCGCTGCGCCCGTTCGCCCGCTCGGTCACCGTGCTCGCCAAGGGGCTGCGCGTCCAACTGCTCGACGAGGGCGACGGGTTCTTCGGCGGGCTCCTGCCGATGCCCGCGGTCCCCGAGTACCAGCTCCTGGTCGCCTACGACGACAACGAGATCGAGATCCACGATCCGTACCGCTTCCTGCCGGCGCTCGGGGATCTCGATCTGCACCTGATCGGCGAGGGCCGGCACGAGGAGCTGTGGACGGCGCTCGGCGCCCGGACCATGGAGCACCAGGGCGTCACCGGCACCCGCTTCACCCTCTGGGCCCCCAACGCCCGCGGGGTCAGGGTCAGCGGGGACTTCAACTACTGGGACGGCACCGGGTTCCCGATGCGCTCGCTCGGCTCCACCGGGGTGTGGGAGCTGTTCCTGCCCGGGATCGGGGAGGGCGCGCTGTACAAGTTCGACATCTGCCGTCCGGACGGCTCGCACACGATGCGCGCCGACCCGATGGCCCGCCAGGCCGAGGTGCCGCCCGCCAACGCCTCGGTCGTGACGGCCTCGCACCACGTCTGGCAGGACCAGGAGTGGATGGCCCGCCGCGGGGACGTACCCGTGCACGAGGCCCCGCTGTCGGTCTACGAGGTGCACCTGCCGTCCTGGCGCCCGGGCCTGACCTACCGCCAGCTGGCCGACCAACTCCCGGCGTACGTACGCGACCTGGGGTTCACGCACGTGGAGCTGATGCCGGTCTCCGAGCACCCCTTCGGCGGCTCCTGGGGGTACCAGGTCACCGGCTTCTACGCCCCGACGTCCCGGATGGGCTCGCCCGACGACTTCCGCTTCCTCGTCGACGCGCTGCACGGGGCCGGGATCGGGGTCATCGTCGACTGGGTGCCCGCGCACTTCCCGCGCGACGGGTGGGCGCTCGCCGAGTTCGACGGCCGGCCGCTGTACGAGCACTCGGATCCCCAGCGGGCGGCGCACCCGGACTGGGGCACCCTCGAATTCGACTACGGCCGCACCGAGGTGCGTAACTTCCTGGTCGCCAACGCCACTTACTGGTGCGAGGAGTTCCACATCGACGGGCTGCGGGTCGACGCGGTCGCCTCGATGCTCTACCTCGACTACTCACGCGAGGACGGGGAGTGGTCCGCGAACGAGCACGGCGGCCGGGAGAACCTGGACGCCGTCGCCTTCCTCCAGGAGATGAACGCCACCGTCTACCGGCGCAACCCCGGTGTCGTCACCATCGCGGAGGAGTCCACCGCCTGGGACGGCGTCACCCGCGCCACCCATCACGTGGGCCCCGGCGGGTTCGGCGGTCTCGGCTTCGGGCTGAAGTGGAACATGGGCTGGATGCACGACTCGCTGGAGTACGTGTCGAAGGAGCCGGTGCACCGCAAGTACCACCACAACGAGATGACGTTCTCGATGGTGTACGCGTACAGCGAGAACTACGTCCTGCCGATCTCGCACGACGAGGTCGTGCACGGCAAGCGGGCACTGGTCAGCAAGATGCCCGGCGACTGGTGGCAGCAGCGCGCCAACCACCGCGCGTACCTCGGCTTCATGTGGGCCCACCCCGGCAAGCAACTCCTCTTCATGGGGCAGGAGTTCGCCCAGGGCGCGGAGTGGTCGGAGGGGCACGGCCCGGACTGGTGGCTGCTCGACCCCTCGTACGCGGCGGAGAGCGACCACCGGGGCGTACGGACGCTGGTGAGCGATCTGAACGCGGTGTACGGGGCGACGCCCGCGCTCTGGCAGCGCGACACCGTCCCGGAGGGCTTCAGCTGGATCGACGGCGGCGCCGCGGAGGACAACGCCTTCTCCTTCGTGCGGTACGACGCGCAGGGGTCACCGCTGATCGCCGTCTCCCACTTCTCCCCCGTGGTGCGGCACGACTACCGCATCGGGGTGCCGGACGGGCCCGAGGCCTGGGTGGAGGTCCTGAACACGGACGCGGCGCGGTACGGGGGCGGCGACGTGCGCAACGAGGGGCAGCTGAAGCCGGAGGCGGTGGCGGCGCACGGCAGGGACACCAGCATCACACTGACGCTCCCGCCGCTGGCGACGGTGTGGCTGCGGCCGGCCTGACCGGCCGGCCGTTCCCGTGGCCGGGGGCCCGCACCACGAACGCGTGGTGCGGGCCCCGACCGCCGCGCCCCGTCACAGCGCCGCCGGGAGCACCCCCTCCAGCTCCTGGAGCAGTCGCCGCTTGGGGCGGGCGCCCACCATCGACTTCACCGGCGCGCCGTCCTGGAAGACCATCAGGGTCGGCATCGACAGCACCGCGTAGCGGCCCGTGATCTCGGGGTTGTGGTCGACGTCGATCTGCACCACCTTGAGCCGGCCGGCCTCCTCCTCGGCGATCGCGCTGAGCACCGGAGCCAGCTGGCGGCAGGGGCCGCACCAGTCGGCGGTGAATTCGACCAGGACCGGCAGACCGGCTGCCAGGACCTCCCCGTCGAACGTCGTGTCGGTGACCTCGGCGACACCTTCCGCGTGGATCATCTCTCGTCCTCCCAGTTCAGTTCACATCGTGGCTCGGGGCCGCCCGGCAGTTCGGCGGACGCCTCGAGTTCGGCGCGGGCCAGCTGGGCGCCCACCTCCGCGCGGACCGAATTGAGCTGGCCGATGAGCGCGTCCAGTTCGCCGAGCTTGCGCCGGTAGACGGCCAGCGAGGCCGGGCAGGCGTCGCCCGCCGGATGGCCGGCGCGCAGACAGTCGACGAAGGGCCGGGTCTCCTCCAGGTCGAACCCGAAGTCCTGAAGGGTCCGGATCTGCTGGATCAGCCGCAGGTCGCCCTCGTCGTACGTGCGGTAGCCGTTGCCCGCGCGGCGTGCGGACAGCAGGCCCCGTGACTCGTAGTACCGCAGCGTCCGTGTCGTCGTACCGGCGCGTTCGGCCAGTTCCCCGATTCGCATGCCACGACCGTAATCCTTGACGTCGGCGTCAAGGCAAGGCGGTGGGCTCGTGATCCGTGCGTACAAGTTCCTCTTACGGCCCACTGTGGGCCCCGACCATCACCAGTCGGTCGTCCACATCCCGCACGGCTGGAGACCGACCGGACAGACGGGTGCGGCCGGTACGGGACTCCCGTACCGGCCGCATCAGCGACGCGTCACACCTTCGCGAGCGCGGGCTTCTCCTCGCCGCCGTCCCTGGCCTCCGGGACCTGCGGCTCGGTGGCGCCCTCGTCCGTGATCATCTTCTCGTCGAACGGGATCGCGCCGGACAGGACCTGGTCCACCCGCGCCTTGTCGATCTCCTTGGTCCAGGTGCCGACGAGCACCGTGGCCACCGCGTTGCCCGCGAAGTTCGTGAGGGCGCGGGCCTCGCTCATGAAGCGGTCGATGCCGACGATCAGGCCGACCCCGTCCACCAGCTCGGGGCGGTGCGACTGGAGGCCTCCGGCGAGGGTGGCCAGGCCGGCGCCGGTGACGCCCGCCGCCCCCTTGGACGCGATCACCATGAAGACCAGCAGCGAGATCTGCTCGCCGATGCTCAGCGGGTCGCCCGTCGCGTTGGCGATGAAGAGCGACGCCATCGTGAGGTAGATCGCGGTGCCGTCGAGGTTGAAGGAGTAGCCGGTCGGCACGGTGATGCCGACGACGGGCTTGCTGACGCCCATGTGCTCCATCTTCGCGATCAGCCGCGGCAGGGCCGACTCGGACGAGGAGGTGGAGAGGATGAGCAGGAACTCGCGGCCCAGGTACTTCAGCAGGGCGAAGATGTTGACCCCGGCCACCAGGCGCAAAATCGTGCCCAGGATCACGAACACGAACAGCGCGCAGGTGATGTAGAAGCCGATCATGATGACCGCGAGGGACTTCAGCGCGTCCACGCCGGTCTCGCCGACCACCGCGGCCATGGCGCCGAACGCGCCGACCGGGGCCACCCACATGATCATGGCGAGGATGCGGAAGACGAGCTTCTGGATGTGGCCGATGCCGCGCAGGACCGGCTCGCCGGCCGAGCCCAGGGCCTGGAGCGCGAAGCCCGCGAGCAGGGCGATGAGCAGGGTCTGCAGGACCTCGCCCTCGGTGAAGGCCGACACGAGGGTGGTGGGGATGATGCCGAGCAGGAAGTCCGCGGTGGACTCACTGGCCCCCGAGGCCTGCTTCTCCCCCGCGGCGCGGACCGCCTCGGTGAGGTGGAGGCTCGATCCGGGCTCCAGGAGGTTGCCGACGACCAGACCGATGGCCAGGGCCACCGTCGACATCACCAGGAAGTAGCCGAGGGCCAGACCGCCGACGGCGCCGACCTTGGCGGCCTTGCGCACGGAGCCGACCCCGAGCACGATCGTGCAGAAGATGATCGGCGAGATCATCATCTTGATCAGGTTGACGAAGCCGGTGCCGATCGGCTTGAGCTCGACGGCGGCGTCGGGAGCGACGAGGCCCACGAGGATGCCGAGCCCCACCGCCGCGATCACGGCGATATACAGATATTTCGTACGGTCCCGCTTGGCGGCGGCCACTCCCACGGGGGTCTCCTCGGCTCGTTCGTGTCCCTCCCCCGTCCCTGGGGGCCCCGGCGACTATTCCGCCCCTTGTGACACCGGTCACCCTTACGTGCATTTCGTTCACGAGAGGGACCGGTCATCGGGGGGGCGGATGAAGGAGCGGGCCGGGTGCGTGGGGCTGCGAGGCGGAGGGTGTGAGCCAGGGCGCGGAGGCCCGGTGACCACGACGACGCGGCAGACGCGCGTCCCCGGTCGCGTGACACCGCTCCCCCGGCGGCCGGTCCCGTGACACCGCTCCCCCGGCGGCCGGTCCCTCTTCGGATGGGGGGCAGGCAGACTGGAGCCATGCGCTTCGCCCTCCCCCGCACCCGCCCGCGCAGCCTGGCGGGCCAGCTCTTCGCCATGCAGGTGGTGCTGGTCGCGGCCGTGGTCGCGGGGTGCGCCTTCTTCGCGTACATCTCCGGCAGCGCTCAGGCCAAGGAGACCGCGAGCCGGCAGGTGCGGACGGCCGCGCTGGCGATCGCCGGTTCCCCGTCGGTACGGGAGGCCATCCGCACCCCGGACCCGTCGGCGGTGCTTCAGCCGTACGCGGAGCGGGTCCGCAGGGAGACCGGGATCGCCTTCGTCACCATCATGGATCCGCACCGGGTCCGCTGGACGCACCCGCACGCCGAGCGGATCGGCGAGACCTTCCTCGGGCACACCGCGCAGGCCCTGCGCGGCGAGACCTTCTCGGAGACGTACACCGGCACGCTCGGCCCCTCGATACGCGTCGTCACGCCGGTCCGGGACGGCGGCAAGATCGTCGGCCTCGTCAGTGCCGGCATCACGGTCGAGCGGGTCTCCTCGCAGGTGCGGGCCCAGCTGGGCGCGCTGGGGCTCGCGGCGGGCGCGGCGCTGGCGCTCGGCGGCCTCGGCACGTACGTGATCAACGCGCGGCTGCGGCGGCACACCCACGGGATGAACGCCGCCGAGCTGAGCCGGCTGCACGACTACCACGAGGCCACGCTGCACGCGGTGCGCGAGGGGCTGCTGATGCTCGACGGGCAGCGCAGGATCGCGCTGATCAACGACGCGGGGCGCGAGCTGCTGGGCCTGGCGCCCGGCACGGTCGGCCGCCGGGTCGCCGAGCTCGATCTGCCCGCGCCGCTGACCGGGGCCCTGCTCGCCTCCGAGGAGCGGGTCGACGAGGTGCATCTGACGGCGGACCGGGTAATCGTCGTCAACACCCGCCCGGTGGTGGGCGGGGAGCGGCGCGGCACCGTCGTCACGCTGCGCGACCACACCGAACTCCAGGCCCTCTCCGGTGAGTTGGACTCCGAACGCGGATTCACCCAGGCCCTGCGCTCCCAGGCGCACGAGGCGGCGAACCGGCTGCACACGGTGGTCTCGCTGATCGAGCTGGACCGGGCACGGGAGGCGGTCGGCTTCGCCACGGCAGAGCTGGAACTGGCCCAGGCCCTCACCGACCGGGTCGTCGGCGCGGTCGCCGAACCGGTGCTGGCGGCCCTGCTGCTCGGCAAGGCAGCGCAGGCCAACGAGCGCGGGGTGGAACTGGTCCTGGCGGACGACAGCCTGATCGACGACGGTGCCCTTCCCGCGACGCTGCCGCAGCGCGACCTGGTGACCATCCTCGGCAACCTGATCGACAACGCGGTGGACGCGGCGTCGGAGGCGGCGACGGGCACCGCCGACGACCCGGCCGACCACGTCCCCGTCCAGCGCACCGGCCCGCGCCCGGCCCGCGCCCGGGTCACGGTCACCGCGCTCGCCGGCGACGGGGAGCTCCTGCTGCGCGTCGCCGACACCGGGGCGGGCGTCGGACCGGCCGACGCCGCCGAGGTGTTCCGCCGCGGCTGGTCCACGCACGGCGCCGGCCGCGGGCTCGGCCTGGCGCTCGTCCGGCAGGCCGTGCACCGCAACGGCGGGGCGGTGGTGCTGGAACAGGGGCCGGACGGCGGCGCTGAGTTCACGGTACGGCTGCCGCTGCCGAGCGGCAGCGGAGCGGAGAAGGAGGCGGCCCCGTGCACTCCGTGATCCAGGTGCTGGTCGTCGAGGACGACCCCGTCGCCGCCGACGCCCATCAGCTGTACGTGGACCGCGTCCCGGGCTTCTCCGTGGCGGCCGTCGCCCACACCCGCGCGGAGGCGGTGCGGGCACTGGACCGCGTCCCGGTCGACCTGCTGCTCCTCGATCTGTATCTGCCCGACGGGCACGGCCTCCAATTGCTGCGTGCGCTGCGCGCGGCCGGGCACGCGGCCGATGTGATCGCGGTGACCTCGGCCCGCGATCTGGCCGTGGTCCGCGAAGGGGTCTCGCTCGGCGTCGTCCAGTACGTGCTGAAGCCCTTCACCTTCGCCACGTTGCGCGACCGGCTCGTGCGCTACGCCGAGTTCCGCGCCGCGGCCGGTGAGGCGAGCGGCCAGGACGAGGTGGACCGCGCGCTGGCCACCCTGCGCGCCCCGCAGCCGGCCCGCCTGCCCAAGGGCCTCAGCGGACCGACGCTGGAGGCGGTGACCCGCGTGCTGCGCGCGGCCCCGGACGGCGTGACGGCGGCGGCGACCGGCCTGGAGCTCGGCATCTCCCGGATCACCGCGCGCCGCTATCTGGAACACCTGGTGACGGCCGGCCGTGCGGTGCGCAGCCCGCAGTACGGCCAGATCGGGCGCCCTGAGCTCCACTACCGCTGGCTGGCACAGGGGCGCTGAGTAGCCTTCGCGGCGGCCCGGAAGGCCCGCCCGGCCGACTGGACGTTCCTACGAGCCGTGCTCTCGGGCGAACAGACCGTAGTCAGACCGGCTCCGGCCTCCTACGGTGGGGCCGTGCACCCCACCCCGCCTTTCAACGCCCCCGCCGCGCGCAGACTGCGCGAGGCCCTGGGGATGGCTCCCGGCCATGTCGCCTACGGTCTCGGCGCCCAGTACGGACTCCGGATCAGCGCCGAGACGGTCGCGGCCTGGGAACGCGGGCTCGCCTGGCCGACCGAGTACGAACTCACCGCTCTGGCCGGGGTGTTGTGGTGCGCTCCTGGCGAGCTCCTCACCGCGGCCCGGACGCTGCGCGAGCACCGGATCGCCCGGGAGCTGACCCCGGAAGAGCTGGCGGGGCAGCTCGGGATGTCCGCGTCCGCGTACCTGCGGATGGAGGAGTCGGGCCGGTGGCGGGGCAACGAGCGCCAGTCCGCCGCCCTCAGCGAGTCGCTGGGACTGACGGCGGCGGAATTCGTGACGGTCTGCGGGCGGGACGAGGAACTGGCCGAACTGCTGCGCAGCGCCGTGACGACCCGCTGGCAGGCGTACGTCCGCCCGGTGGCGAAGCTCGCCCCGGTGGACCGGCCCCGGGTCCAGGGCATGCTGGAGCGGCTGCACTCCGACTACCAGGCGTTGATGGTGTCCACGCTGAGCTGGAGCAGTACCGGTACGGAACGGGCCGGCGCGACCGGGGACGCGGGACGGGCGTACCTGGCGGGGATCGTGGACCGCTTCTGGGAGACGGCCGACGCGTAGGGCCTGCCCGGCGGGCCGCCGGGCGGCAGGCGCGTGCCCGCGGGGGCACGCGACGGAGGAGGGCACACACCGGCCTCGCCCGCCCCGACACGCGTGCGGCTCAGGACCCGCCGCCCGCCCCGCGCACCGTCCGGGACCCGTCGCTCGCCCCCACGCGCCGGTACCGGCTCAGAAGACGGACTCGGCCTCGTGCATCCGGTCCAGCGGAACCGTCTTGAGCTGGGTGATCGCGTGGGCCAGCGGCACCATCTCGATGTCGTTGCCGCGCAGGGCCGTCATCCGCCCGAAGTCACCCCGGTGCGCCGCCTCCACCGCGTGCCAGCCGAAGCGGGTGGCGAGCACCCTGTCGTACGCGGTCGGTGTGCCGCCGCGCTGGACGTGGCCGAGGATGACCGGACGGGCCTCCTTGCCGAGCCGGGTCTCGAGCTCGACGGCGAGGCGGTTGCCGATGCCCTGGAACCGTTCGTGGCCGAACTGGTCGATCGCGCCCTTGGCGTACGGCATGGAGCCCTCGGCCGGGTGGGCGCCCTCGGCGACACAGATGACGGCGAACTTCTTGCCGCGCGCGAAACGCTCCTCGACCATCTTGACGAGGTCCTCGACCTGGAACTTCCGCTCGGGCAGGCAGATGCCGTGCGCGCCGCCGGCCATACCGGACTCCAGGGCGATCCAGCCCGCGTGGCGGCCCATCACTTCGACGACCATCACGCGCTGGTGGGACTCGGCGGTGGTCTTCAGCCGGTCTATGGCCTCGGTCGCGACGCCCACCGCGGTGTCGAAGCCGAAGGTGCGGTCGGTGGCCGAGATGTCGTTGTCGATGGTCTTGGGCACGCCGACGACGGGCATTCCGGCGTCCGACAGCATCCGGGCGGCCGTGAGGGTGCCCTCGCCGCCGATCGGGATCAGCGCGTCCATGCCGTAACGCCGGCTCAGCTCCGCGCAGTTCTCCGCGGCCTCGCGCAGCCGGTCGCGCTCCAGGCGGGCGGAGCCGAGGATGGTGCCGCCGCGGGCGAGGATCCCGCTGACGGCGTTGAGGTCGAGGGGGCGGAAGTGGCCGTCGAGGAGGCCCTTGAACCCGTCCTCGAAGCCGATGACCTCGTCTCCATGACCCACCACGGCACGGTGCACGACCGAGCGGATCACTGCGTTCAGGCCTGGGCAGTCGCCGCCTGCGGTGAGAACTCCGATGCGCATCGTGCTGTATCTCCTGCTCGCTGGGGCCCGTCGTGTGCCGTACGGACCGGGGGCGACGGCATCATCCCCCGTACCGTGAGTCACGACGATTGTCCCACGTCAGGTCCGCGCCCCGCGCTTTCGGCTGCTCCAAGAGCGGCCGGCCCGGCTTCGGCGGCCGGCTCCGACGGGTGCGACCAGGGACTTTCGTCCGGCGGGCGGCCTCTTGGTCCCCGCGGGTATCGTCAACCTGGCGATAACACTCGAACCGGACAACATACCGGACAAGAGATGACGGGAGGCACGCGTGACGCGCAGCGTGTACGTGACCGGGATCGACCGGGGGGACGGCCGCCAGGTCGTCGATCTGGGAGTCATGGAGCTCCTGACGCGTCAGGTGGACCGGGTCGGGGTCTTCCGGCCCCTGGTCCACGACGACCCGGACCGGCTCTTCGAACTGCTGCGGGCCCGCTACCGGCTGTCCCAGGACCCGGGCACGGTCTACGGGCTGGACTACCACGAGGCCTCCGCGATCCAGGCGGAACAGGGTACGGACGAACTGGTCTCCCGGCTCGTCGAGCGCTTCCACCGGGTCGCCGCGAGGTACGAGGTGGTCCTGGTCCTCGGCACCGACTTCGCCGCCACGCAGCTCCCCGACGAGCTGGCCCTGAACGCCCGGCTCGCCAACGAGTTCGGCGCCTCGGTGATCGCCGTGGTCGGCGGCCAGGACCAGGACGCGGAGTCCGTGCGGGCCGAGACCCGCAACGCGTACCGCGCGTACGCCGGTCTGGGCTGCGACGTCCTGGCGATGGTGGTGAACCGGGTGGCCTCGGCGGACCGCGAGGCGATCGCGGAGCGGCTGACCGCGACGCTGCCGGTGCCGTGTTCCGTACTGCCCGACGACCCGGCCCTGTCGGCGCCGACGGTCGCTCAGATCACCGCGGCGCTGGGCGGCACGGTGCTGCTGGGCGACGAGGCGGGGATGGCGCGGGACGCGCTGGACTTCGTGTTCGGCGGGGCGATGCTGCCGAACCTGCTGAAGGCGCTGACGCCCGGGTGCCTCGTGGTGACGCCCGGGGACCGGTCCGACCTGGTGGTCGGCTCGCTGGCGGCGCACAGTGCGGGGACGCCGCCCATCGCGGGCGTGCTGCTGACGCTGAACGAGCGGCCGGGCGAGGAGATCCTCAAACTGGCGGCCCGGCTCGCACCCGGCACCCCGGTCGTCTCGGTGGCCGGAGGCTCCTTCCCCACGGCCGGGGAGCTCTTCGCCCTGGAGGGCAAGCTGAACGCGGCGACGCCGCGCAAGGCCGAGACGGCCCTGGGACTCTTCGAGCGACATGTCGACACCGGCGCACTCCTCGACCGGATCTCGGTCGCGCGCAGCGGCCGGGTCACGCCGATGATGTTCGAGCACGAACTGCTGGAGCAGGCCCGCGCGGACCGGCGCCGGGTGGTGCTTCCGGAGGGCACGGAGGAGCGCGTCCTGCGGGCCGCGGACGTCCTGACGCGCCGCGACGTCTGCGACCTCACCCTGCTCGGCGATCCCGACGTCATCCGCAAGAAGGCCGCCGACCTCGGCATCGACCTGGCCGGCACCCAGCTCATCGACCCGCAGACCTCCGAACTGCGCCAGGCCTTCGCGGAGCGGTACGCGCAGCTGCGCGCCCACCGCGGGGTGACGGTCGAGCTCGCGTACGACGTCGTCTCGGACGTCAACTACTTCGGCACCCTGATGGTCCAGGAGGGGCTCGCCGACGGCATGGTCTCCGGGGCCGTGCACTCCACGGCGGCGACGATCCGGCCGGCCTTCGAGATCATCAAGACGAAGCCCGGAGCCTCGATCGTCTCGTCGGTGTTCTTCATGTGCCTCGCCGACAAGGTGCTGGTGTACGGCGACTGCGCGGTCAATCCGGACCCGGACGCGGAGCAGCTCGCGGACATCGCCGTGCAGTCCGCCGTCACCGCCGCCCGCTTCGGCGTGGAGCCGCGCATCGCGATGCTCTCGTACTCGACCGGGACCTCGGGCACGGGCGCCGACGTCGAGAAGGTCCGTGCGGCGACGGACCTGGTGCGCGCGAGCCGCCCGGACCTGATGATCGAGGGCCCGATCCAGTACGACGCCGCGGTGGAGCCGAGCGTCGCCGCGACCAAGCTGCCCGGCTCCGAGGTGGCGGGCCAGGCGACGGTCCTGATCTTCCCGGACCTGAACACCGGCAACAACACGTACAAGGCCGTGCAGCGCTCGGCGGGCGCCGTGGCGGTCGGTCCGGTCCTCCAGGGGCTGCGCAAGCCCGTCAACGACCTGTCCCGGGGTGCGCTCGTCCAGGACATCGTGAATACCGTGGCCATCACGGCGATCCAGGCACAGGGCGAGGAGTGACCCGCATGACCACCCCGAACACCGAAGGCGCCACCCACGGGGCGAGCCGCGTGCTCGTCCTGAATTCCGGCTCCTCCTCCGTGAAGTACCAGCTCCTCGACATGCGCGACCGCACCCGGCTGGCGTCCGGCCTGGTCGAGCGGATCGGCGAGGAGACCTCCCGGCTCGTCCACACCCCGCTGGCCGGCGGCGGTGGCGGGAGCCGGGAGCGCACCGGCCGGATCGCCGACCACGAGGCGGCGCTCAAGGCGGCCGCCGAAGAGCTCGCCGCCGACGGGCTCGGACTGGACTCCCCCGAACTGGCGGCGATCGGCCACCGGGTGGTGCACGGCG
This sequence comes from Streptomyces sp. NPDC005803, assembly GCF_040630435.1. Lineage (NCBI taxonomy): Bacteria > Bacillati > Actinomycetota > Actinomycetes > Kitasatosporales > Streptomycetaceae > Streptomyces > Streptomyces sp. NPDC005803. The sequence goes on from NZ_JBEXXO010000015.1 coordinate 214,421, forward strand.
GACTGCGGTTCACCGAGCCGACCGTGATCACCGACGAGGTGCTGAAGGAGATCGAGCGCCTGGTTCCGGTGGCGCCGCTGCACAACCCGGCCAACATCACCGGTATCCGTACCGCCCAGGCGCTGCGCCCCGACCTGCCGCAGGTGGCGGTCTTCGACACGGCGTTCCACACGACGATGCCGGAGCACGCGGCGCGGTACGCGATCGACGTGGAGACGGCCGACGCGCACCGCATCCGCCGCTACGGATTCCACGGCACCTCGCACGCGTACGTATCCCGCAAGACCGCGGAGCTGCTGGGCAGGGCCCCCGAGGACGTCAACGTCATCGTGCTCCACCTCGGCAACGGCGCCTCGGCCTCGGCGGTGGCGGGCGGCCGGTGCGTGGAGACGTCGATGGGACTGACCCCCTTGGAAGGGCTGGTCATGGGTACCCGGTCCGGAGACATCGATCCGGCGGTCACCTTCCACCTGAAGCGGGTGGCGGGCATGTCGGCCGACGAGATCGATGAACTTCTCAACAAGAAGAGCGGTCTGGTGGGCCTCTGCGGCGACAACGACATGCGGGAGATCAGGCGCCGGGTCGACGAGGGCGACGAGAGGGCCGCCCTCGCCTTCGACATCTACGTCCACCGGCTGAAGAAGTACATCGGCGCCTATTCGGCCGTCCTCGGGCGGGTGGACGCGGTGGTGTTCACGGCGGGGGTCGGCGAGAACTCGGCTCCCGTACGCGAGGCTGCCATCGCCGGCCTGGAGGAACTCGGCCTGGCGGTGGACGCGGACCTCAACGCCGTACGGTCCGCCGAACCCCGGCTGATCTCGCCGGACTACGCACGGGTCGCGGTCGCCGTGGTGCCTACGGACGAGGAGCTGGAGATCGCCGGCCAGACCTTCACACTGGTCGACAACTGAGCACCCCCGCGCCCCTTTGTATCTTCCACCAGACGGAATATTCCGCAGCGAAACAAACCGATAGGATCCGCCTCATGCGCCGTTCCAAAATCGTCTGCACCCTCGGTCCCGCCGTCGACTCCCATGAGCAGCTCGTCGCTCTGATCGAGGCCGGCATGAGCGTGGCCCGATTCAACTTCAGTCACGGCTCCCACGCGGAGCACCAGGGTCGTTACGACCGGGTCCGCAAGGCCGCCGCCGAGACCGGCCGGGCGGTCGGCGTCCTCGCCGACCTCCAGGGCCCGAAGATCCGCCTGGCCAAGTTCGCCGAGGGCCCGGTCGAACTGGTCCGCGGGGACGAGTTCGTCATCACCGCCGAGGACGTCCCCGGGGACAAGTCGATCTGCGGCACGACCTACAAGGGCCTGCCCGGCGACGTCGCCAAGGGCGACCCGATCCTGATCAACGACGGCAACGTCGAGCTGAAGGTCGTCTCCGTGGAAGGCCCCCGCGTCCACACCATCGTCATCGAGGGCGGGGTGATCTCCGACCACAAGGGGATCAACCTCCCGGGTGCGGCGGTCAACGTCCCGGCCCTGTCGGAGAAGGACATCGACGACCTGCGCTTCGCCCTGAGGATGGGCTGCGACCTGGTCGCGCTCTCCTTCGTGCGGGACGCGGGCGACGTCAAGGACGTCCACAAGGTCATGGACGAGGAGGGCCGCCGGGTCCCCGTCATCGCCAAGGTCGAGAAGCCGCAGGCCGTCGAGAACATGGAGGGCGTCGTCGCGGCGTTCGACGGTGTGATGGTCGCCCGTGGCGACCTCGCGGTCGAGTACCCGCTGGAGAAGGTCCCGATGGTGCAGAAGCGCCTGGTGGAGCTGTGCCGGCGCAACGCCAAGCCGGTGATCGTGGCGACCCAGATGATGGAGTCGATGATCACCAACTCCCGCCCGACCCGCGCCGAGGCGTCCGACGTCGCCAACGCGATCCTGGACGGCGCGGACGCGGTCATGCTGTCGGCCGAGTCCTCGGTGGGCGCGTACCCGATCGAGACGGTCAAGACGATGTCGAAGATCGTCGTCGCCGCCGAGGAGGAACTGCTCTCCAAGGGCCTCCAGCCGCTGGTGCCGGGCAAGAAGCCGCGCACCCAGGGCGGCTCGGTGGCCCGCGCGGCCTGCGAGATCGCGGACTTCCTGAACGGTGAGGCCCTGGTCGCCTTCACCAAGTCCGGCGACACCGCCCGCCGCCTCTCCCGCTACCGCGCGGCCCAGCCCATCCTGGCCTTCACCACGGACGAGTCCACCCGCAACCAGCTGGCCCTCAGCTGGGGCGTCGAGGCCTACGTGGTCCCGCACGTGGACACCACGGACGCGATGGTGGACCTGGTCGACGGAGAGCTGCTGAAGCTGAACCGCTACAGCAACGGCGACACGATGGTCATCACGGCCGGCTCGCCTCCCGGCATCCCCGGCACGACCAACATGGTGCGCGTGCACCACGTGGGCGGCCAGGTCCGCGACTGACCGCGCGGCGGTCCCGTACGCGACACGAGGGCGGCGCCCCGGTTCGAATCGATGATCTTCATGCCGTGGGTCAGGTGACCGACGTGGGCCAGGTTCAGGCCCATGATCGTGTC